>NZ_QXIU01000233.1 GCF_003570935.1 Candidatus Cryosericum odellii | reverse complement strand
GTTCAATTCGGCCGACACCTTGAGTACGGGCGGATTCCAGCCCGTCGTCATCGACAGGTGCAGGACGGACTCGACCTGAGTTGCGGTACGGTCTGCTCCATCGCGGTCCGCCTTGTTGATGATGAAGAGGTCCCCGATCTCCATGATGCCTGCCTTCATGGCCTGGATATCGTCCCCCATGCCGGGTGCCATGACAACGGCTGTCGTATAGGCGACATCATGTACGTCGACCTGGGACTGACCCGCGCCAACGGTCTCGACGAGGATCCAGTCGAACCCCGCAGCATCAAGGATGCGGGCCGCCATCCGGGTAGCACGGTTGAGACCGCCGAGTGATCCCCTGGTCCCCATGCTGCGAATGTAGACATCGCGTGTGAGAGCAACGTCGAACATACGGACCCGGTCTCCCAGGATCGCACCACCCGAGAAGGGACTGCTGGGATCGACCGCCAGAATGCCGACCTTCTGTCCGCGAGCCGCCAGCAATGCCGCCAGTCTCGAAACCAGCGTACTCTTGCCCGCGCCGGGCGAACCGGTCAGTCCAACGATGTAAGCGTGTCCTGTACTCGCATAGACGCCGCGGATCACCTCGGCGCCGCGTGGATCGCCATTCTCGACCCACGTGATCGCTCGCGCGACCGCTCTCGTATCGCCGGCCAGGACCCCCAGCTTGACGTCCACCTGACTAGGCTTCCTTCTTCACGTGGCTCCGAATGTAGTCCACGCAGGTGGCGAGTGGAGTTCCTGGTCCAAAAACCTCACTGATCCCATGCTCTTTGAGGAAAGGGATGTCGTCTTCAGGAATGACCCCTCCGCCCATGACCAGGATATCGTCGGCTCCTTTCTCCTTCAGCAAGTCAACGACCTTTGGAAACAGCGTGTTGTGCGCCCCCGACAAGCACGACAGGGCAACCACGTCCACATCTTCCTGCACCGCGACTTCCGCGATCTGCTCGGGTGTACGGCGGATGCCAGTGTAGATGACTTCCATGCCCGCGTCCATGAAGGCTCTTGCCAAGACTTTGGCCCCACGATCGTGCCNNACGGAGCGCAGCACGTCGCAGACTTCACCAAGAGTCGCGTACGCGTCGACCGCGTCGATGATCGCTGGCATCAGGTTTGCATCACCACCGGCGACAGCTTTCACCTGATCAAGGGCAGCTTTGACCTTGGCAGCATCGCGGTGGCTCTTCATCGCAGCCAGCTCCTTGTGCCGTTTCTCAAAGAGGGCGGAATCGATGTGCATGAGATTCTTGAACGGCTTGTTCTCGACCTGAAACTTGTTGACGCCGACGATGACCTTCTTGCCTGACTCGATTTCCAGCTGGTACTGATAGCTGCTGTTCTGGATCTCCTGCTGGATGAACCCTCGCTCGATAGCCTTCACGGCCCCGCCGAGCTCGTCGATCTTGCTGATGTACTTCCAGGCCTCTTCCTCGATGCGGTTGGTCATGGATTCCACGAAGTAGCTGCCTGCAAGAGGGTCGACTGTATCGGCTACCCCCGACTCGTACCCAATGATCTGCTGTGTCCGGAGGGCAATATGCACTGAGTCCTCTGACGGCAGCGACAGGGCCTCGTCACGACTGTTTGTATGGAGTGACTGGGTACCGCCCAGCACCGCGGCAAGCGCCTGCAGCGTCACCCGCACGACATTATTGTCCGGCTGCTGGCTTGTAAGCGTGCAGCCTGCCGTCTGCGTGTGAAAACGCAGCATCAGGCTCTTTGGATTCTTTGCATGGAAACGGTCTTTCATGATCCGCGCCCACATTCGACGGGCGGCGCGGAACTTGGCGACCTCCTCCAGCAGGTTGTTGTGCGCATCGAAGAAGAACGAAAGGCGAGCCGCAAAACTGTCAACATCGAGTCCTGCCTTGACGGCAGCGTCAACATAGGCTATCCCGTCGGCGAGCGTGAATGCGACCTCCTGGACCGCAGTACATCCGGCCTCACGCATGTGATAGCCACTGATGCTGATCATATTCCAGTTGGGAGTTTCCTTGGAGCAATAGGCAAAGATGTCACTGATGATGCGCATTGACGGGGCCGGCGGATAGATGTACGTACCGCGAGCGCTGTATTCCTTGAGAACATCGTTCTGAATCGTGCCATTCAGCTTGTCCGCGCTGATGCCCTTGCGCCTCGCAAGCGCGATATACATCGCCATCAGAACCGCGGCAGGAGCGTTGATGGTCATGGACGTGCTGACCTGATCGAGCGGGATGCCATCGAACAGCACCTCCAGGTCCGCGAGCGAGCTGACCGACACGCCGACCTTGCCGACCTCACCCTCCGAGAGTGGATGGTCTGCATCCATGCCCAGCTGAGTTGGAAGATCGAATGCGATGGACAGACCGGTCTGGCCCTGGTTCAATAGATACTTGTACCGGCGGTTGGACTCCTCGACCGTTGCAAACCCAGCGTACTGGCGCATGGTCCAGAGACGACCGCGATACATCGTGGCCTGATATCCTCTCGTGTACGGATACTCCCCGGGGAACCCAATGTCACGCATGTAGTCCATGTCGACAATGTCCTCAGGTGTATATAGCAGCTTGACGTCGATGCCGGAACTGGTGGTGCAATCCGAATAGGCCTTGCATGTCTTGCCAGCTGGGATCTTGTCAGCACCCTCCTGCCACTTCAACCTTGCAGCTTTCAGTCTCCCCACATGTTCTTTGTCAAACATTCGCTCACCTCACTTTTGACGTGTCCATGGAAGGCTCAGGGCGTGTTCACACCCAATGCTCGTCTCCGAGAAAGTATAGCAGGAAACGAGGACCTCACCACATGAGGCGCATACTGCGAATCAGGCTGTCATTCCCGCGAAGGCGGGAATCCAGTTCTTATTGTAGATCCGTCACTTCCCTTCTCCGTCATTCCCCCCGAGCCCTTTTGTTCAAGGCGAGGGGTGCTCTCGGCGAAGGTGGGAATCCAATTCTCGTCCTCCTGTCACGTGGATGCCCCCGCCTCCTCCTGAAGCATCGCCGTGATGGCTGTAAGTTCGTTCGCTACTGGAAAAAGGAGCGGCTACCTGATTCCCAACAGTCGCCATTTCGGTGGATCAGTAGTGGTGGAGATAGGGGCGAACAGGCAGTCCTGTGATCCACCCACAGCTCTTCTATTCAAGCTGGTCTTGGAGGTAGTCCTTGGTGTTGCTTCCTGATTCCTCGGGAAGAACAACGTGGACCGTGAGCACGCGGTTCTCAGTGAGTGCGTGGGCCAAGGGCTGGTGGCCAGAGCATTGGCTCCATTCCGTGGAATGATGATAACGAATGTGGGTCGAAAAGCACTGTCTCCTTGGAGCGATCCAAGCACTCTAGCTCAGGACAGCAACGCAGGAGGGAGAAGGCCGGCATGTTGATTTCATGTCCCAGGTGAAATGCAGGAGTCAGTGACAAGGCTCACGTGTGTGCATACTGTGGCTTCAGGATAGACACGCTGACGAGATGCCCAGACTGCAGCAAGGTTGACAGCCGTCGTCTTGCGCATCCTCCCTTTCTGAGGCCCACTGCGTATTTCTCCAGAATCACCTCTCCTCGTGGCTAGATGTGCCGTCTCTATACTACTGCGTATGTACAC
>NZ_QXIU01000232.1 GCF_003570935.1 Candidatus Cryosericum odellii | reverse complement strand
CCCGAAAGAAGAAAGCCAGACGGGCCTGACCGGTACCCATTGCACGTTCTTGCGCCCACCACGGCACGACGTCCTGCAGAACTATGGTATTTTAGTGTTGATTCCACTGGATAGATAATGTAGACTGCTCATAGAACAAGGGGTTTGAAAGCAATTTGGAGGTGTCTACTATGAAACTGTTTGAAGAATACAAAGTCAAAGGTATGACTCTTAAGAACAGAATCGTCATGCCGCCGATGTGTATGTATCAGGCAACGTCTGACGGTTTGCCATCGTCGTTTCATCTATGCCACTATGCCTCCAGAGCTCTGGGAGGAGTAGGGTTGATCATTGTGGAGTCGACCGGTGTAGCCCCTGAGGGCAGGATCACGGACCACGACCTTGGCATCTGGAATGACGAGCAGGTTCCCGGGCTGAAACGGATTGTAGATGCCTGCCATGTAAACGGCGCCAAAATTGCGCTTCAAATCAACCACGCCGGCAGAAAGAGCACGTCCTCCACAAGGCAACCTTTTGCCCCAAGTGCTGTCCGCTTTGACAGCGATTATCGTATGCCGGAAGAGCTGACGAAAACGCAGATCGGTGAGATTGTTGCAGCTTTCAAAGCGGCGGCTGGGCGGGCAAATACTGCCGGGTTCGACGCTTTGGAGATCCATGCAGCGCATGGATACCTTGTTCATGAGTTTCTGTCGCCGATTACCAACAGGCGCACGGATGAGTATGGTGGCAGTCTGGAGAACCGGGTCAGGTTTCTCAAAGAAATACTGGAAGCTGTCCGCCCTGTTTGGCCCGAAGAAAAGCCGCTTTGGATACGTGTCTCTGCCCGTGATTATCAGGAAGGTGGAATNNTGCTCCCTATAGAAATTAACGATTATCCCGGGTATCAGGTCCCCTTGTCAGAAAAGATACGAAGAGAATGTGGCAAACCGACAATCGCCGTGGGTTTGATTACAAATGATGAGATGGTGGAAGAAATTCTTCAAAACGGCAGGGCGGATCTGGTGGCGATGGGACGTGAGGTTCTGCGCAACCCCTACTGGACGATCAATGCAGCAACAAAGCATGGAATCGCCGGCTATGTGCCGGAGTCTTACAAGAGAGCTCATAAGGTCTGATCTTGTAAAGATACCCCTGAAGCGGTTGGCGCACTGCTGTTCAGGGCAGATCGATGTCTGCAACAACGAGCGCGTGATCGCTGCCAGCCCGGACAGCGTCTTCGTACAGGTAGCGGACATCCGTGACACCGATACCGGGCGAGACGCGGATGCTGTCATAGCGGCAGCGCAGGTACTTCCCTTTCCGTCCACGGTGGTATGAGTCGACAAGGGGTCCGTTGGGGTAGTACCGTACCCGGCGTTTCAGCTGAGCTGGATGGTCGGCGTACCACAGGCGCAGGACGTCTTCGGTTCGTGTACCGGCGCCAAGGATGAGTGCCTCTTCTTGTGTCCACCAGCGGTTCTGCTCGATGTCGGGGTGGTCCACGCGCGGCCCGTTGGCGTCCATGCCCAGCACGACGGGGCAGGGGGCGGAGGACAGCCAATCCGCAAGGGCGCTGAACGCGCGGGGTCGCTCCGTTTTTCCTGGACCCGTATTAGTGGGGGCATAGCAGGAGAGGAGCGTCAGGGCGGATCCCGTGTGGGTGGCAGTGATGGCAAGCGAACGACTGGGGAGCAGGAGGTCTGGGACAGGTAACGCTGACCCGAGCACCCATTCGCCTGTGGCCGCTATTAAGCACCCGCCCCGGCGGGCGACACCTTGGGAAGAGATAGGAAACGACCATGTGTCGGTGGTGTGTTCCCACAGGCGACTGTCCACCACGGCACGTACGGCGGATGGTCCCACGTCCTGCAGGAGCAGGATGTCGGAGTTCTGGTCAGCCAGCAATCGGAGCTGATCGGTCGGATGGGGCATACCGCGCACATTCCAGCTTGCGATTCGCAGTCTCATATGAGTAGTATACAAGGCTGGGCCCTCTCGCAAAAACACAGGAGCGGTGTAATCTAAACGAGACGACGGGTGGCAGAACCCGCACGACGGGAGGAAGAACCATGAGTCAGTACAATCCACAGGCAGTCATGACGCAAGAGATGCTCGATCAGTTCAGGATGTCATTCGAGAGCGATCCGGTCAACAGGCTGGTACAGAACGCTGTGACGCGGGTTTCCGTGCATACCGTTGCCCTCAACCACGAGGCGGCGACGGGGGTAGACCACACGTTCTCCGTGATGCTGCCGAGCAACGAGGCGACGGCTCAGGAGAAGAGCGGGCGCTGCTGGCTGTTCTCCGGCCTCAATACGTTCCGGACCGAAGCGATGAAACGCCTTGATGTTGACAAGTTCGAGCTGTCACAGAATTACCTCATGTTCTGGGACAAGCTGGAGAAGGCGAGCTACTTCCTCGAGAGTATCCTTGCCACGCTGTCCGAGCCTGTCGATGGGCGCCTCCTGATGTACCTCTTGGGTTCCCCTTTGCAGGATGGTGGCCAGTGGGACATGTTCTGTGCCCTCGTGACCAAGTACGGCGTCGTCCCGAAGACCGTCATGCCCGAGACGGAGAGCAGCAGCAACACAAGGGACATGAACGACGTTATCACGGCCAAGCTGCGCGAGTATGCCGCCGAACTGAGGCGCATGGCTGCCAGTGGAGATGAAGAGGACGTCCTGCGTTCGCGCAAGGAAATGATGATGAACGTGATCTTCCGCATGCTGGCCACGCATCTCGGGACGCCGCCCGTCGAATTCTTCTGGCAGTGGCGGGACAAGGGGGGTACCTTCCACCGGGACGGTACCATCACTCCGCAGGATTTCTTCGCGCGGTACGTCGGCGTGGACCTCGAGAACAAGGTCTGTCTCATCAACTGCCCGACGCCCGACAAACCTATGAACCATCTATACACCATCGGCTACCTGGGCAATGTCATCGAGGCGAAGGGTATCCGGTACCTGAACACGCCCATCGAGGTTTTCAAGCAGGCTGCGATCGACATGCTGGTCGCCGGCCGTCCGGTGTGGTTCGGCTGCGACGTGGGCAAGTTCGAAGAGCGGGACCTCGGCATCCTGGACCCGTCGATCTATGAGTATGACCTTGTCTATGGCGAGGGGCTCATGAGTGACAAGGCCGAGCGCATCATGTATGGGCAGAGTGCCATGACGCACGCCATGGTGCTGACAGGCGTCGACCTCGACGGCGATGGGCATGCACGCAAGTGGCGTGTCGAGAATTCGTGGGGAGACAAGTTCGGGGATAAGGGATTCATCGTCATGACAGACGCGTGGTTCGACGAGTACGTGTACGAGGTCGCCGTCAGCCGGGACTATCTCCCGGAGGATCTGGCTGCTGTCCTGCGTGAAGAGCCGACGATCCTGCCGCCATGGGACCCGATGGGTGCCTTGGCTGTGGCTCGTTGACATACAGAAATTTTACGGGGAGGCACCAGTCATGGATATCCTGGAAGCGATAGCCGCGCGGAGGAGCATCCGCAAATTCACTGACCGTCCTGTTACCGAGGAGACCGTGAACGCGGTCCTCGCAGCGGCGATTCTCGCGCCGTCGGGTAAGAACCATCAGTCATGGCGGTTCGTCGTGGTGGCGGGCGACGAGAAGCGCGCACAGATGATACGAGTCATGCGCGAGGGCATCACAGACACCAAGGCTCGCGGGATAGACACCGGCTCGGCCATTATGACGGCGCGTGTCATGGACCGCGCTCCCGTGACGATCTTTGTCTTCAACCCGGAAGGTGTGGCACCCTGGGCGTCGCACTCGCTTGCGCAAATAGTCATGGAAACAGTAGACACTCAGTCCATCGGGGCGGCGATCCAGAACATGCTGCTGGCCGCACAGGCTATGGGTCTGGGCGCGGTCTGGATGTGTGACGTGTGGTCGGCGTATCAGCAACTGGAAGAATGGCTGGGAGAATCGGGCCAGCTCGTGGCCGCAGTGGCGCT
>NZ_QXIU01000231.1:6390-15504 GCF_003570935.1 Candidatus Cryosericum odellii | reverse complement strand
GTCTCCTCGAAGATCTCGCGGAGGCATGCTTCGTCTGGTGTCTCGTTGGGCTCCACGTGACCGCCAGGGTAGATCCAGACATGATGTTTGCGGTGATTTACCAGCAGGATGCGGTCATCTCGCAGGACAAAACCTGACGCGGTGAAGTGTTTGGGCAGGAGCTGCGCCCAGGTCGGCAATAATTCCGTCATGATGACTCTGTTGGCGATGTCGGGCGATATACGTCTTCACAGATCCTTGCGACGATGTCCTGCGTGGCGTTGGGCCTCCCCAGGCGCCTGAGGTTACCGGACATCTCTGACCCCCTGCCTGTAAACATGAGTTCATCGGCGGCACGAAGAAGCTGATCGGCATCCTCCGCGGCATATGCGGCTTCGTGTTGTGTCAGGAACCGTGTGTTCGCGGTCTCCTGGCCCGGGAGGGGCTCGAAAATGACGAGCGGGACACCGACAGCCGCCGCCTCGGCAAGCGTGACGCCCCCTGCCTTGCTGACAAGCAGGTCGGCTGCCTGCATATACGCGGGAATCTGGTCAGTCCAACCGACTGCTCTGATGGTGTGCCTGGACGAACGCGCGATGGCCATGCTCCCTATCTGGCTCTGGACATCAGCGTTGTTGCCGCAGAGAGCCATGACGGTGACGCGCTCTCCAAAGGGCCTGGACGTCAGAGTGTCACATGCCTCGAGGATATGTCCGAGGCCCAGTCCGCCTCCCGTGACGACGGCCAGATGAGCGTCCTGCGGGATACCCAGCATGGCACGGGCTTCCTCCCGCGCACGGTGGACGGCGAATGCCGGACGGACGGGAATGCCGAAGGAGTAGATGGGTTCGCGGAGACGCCGGTGGGTAGCCTCGAAGGTGGCGGTGATTTGCTCGTTTGCCGAGACGTGCCAGTTGACTCCCTTGGACATGTACAGCGTCTGCAGGACGTAGTCGGTGAAGCAGTTGATGAGCGGTGTTCCCTGCATGCGGTGCCGTTTGACTTTTGAAAGCGCCAGCGTCGGCCAGAGGTTCGTGGAGATGATCGCGTCGGGAGCCTCCATGAGCGCCAGCTCTTGCAGCCTTCTGTAGCCGACGTTTGCGAGAAGCCGCGATGTGCGCTCCGCCTCCCTGAGGTCTTGGGTGACGGTGTGCTGGAAGGCCAGATCGTAGGCCAGGGGGAGGATCCTGACAAGTTGCAGGTAGGCGTCGCGCATGACAAAGCGCATGGGTGCGGGGGCCTCGTCAAGGAAGTCGACGTATCGCGTTGCCCAGCCTCGCTGCTCGAAAACCTCTCCCAGCGCGCGTGCCGCCTGTTCATGTCCAGCACCCACGCTGGCGTAGGCCAGCAGGACCTTATAGTCAGCCATCCTCCACCTCAGCCAGGGCCGAACGAAGGGGACGCGCGAGGGCGGCGACCACGGCCATTTTGACGACGTCGAGGGCCAGGATCGGGATGAGGCCGACGAGAGCCGCTTGGGCGGCGCCCCCTCGCAACAGGAGAACGTGCCACATCCAGAAGATGCCGGGGACATAGATGAAGATGAGCGATCCTTCTGCAAGAACCAGGTCACGCCACCGGGAGTCCCAGTGCCAGTGCTCAACAATGATACCGACGACGATGGAGGCGAGCAGAAAACCGGCAAGGAAGCCGCCTGTCGGTCCCGAGAGAGCGACCAGACCGGAGGCTCCCTCTGCGAAGACCGGCAGGCCTACCAGTCCAAGCAGCAGGTAGGCCAGGACGGCAATGTATGCGCTCGTGCCGAAAAGGAGTGGTGTCAGCACAACAAATGCACTCTGGAATGTTATCGGGACCGGCCGGAGGGGGATGCTGACGTAGGCGCCGATGACCAGGAGCGCCACCATGACGGCAAGCTGCGCAACACGCCGTGTGGAGAGTTTCACGACAGGTAGCGCCTCACGACGGCCACGAATATCGACACCGAGACAGGGAAGATGTCCTCGTCGAAGGTGAACTTTGGATTGTGGTGTGGGGCGGTGAGACCCTTTGCCACGTTTTTTGTTCCGAGAAAGATAAACGCCCCGGGAACCTGCTGAAGGTAGTAGGCGAAGTCCTCTCCACCCATGCTGATCTCAGGCTCGACGACGTTGCTTTCGCCGACGACCTGCTGGAGGATGGGACGCAGGAAGGCGACGGATTCACAACTGTTGATGACGGGCGGATACCCGAATTGATAGTCGATTGTAGCAGTCGTGCCAAGAGCTTCGGCCGTATGGCTGACGATGCGGCGCAGACTGGCGGCGCCGAGTTCGGCGTCTTCCCGCGACAGTGCGCGCAGGGTGCCGGTCATGTGGACGCTCTGGGGGATGATGTTGAACGCAGAGCCGCCGTCGATGGTGCCGATGGTCACCACACGCGATTCGAGAGGATTGGTCTCACGCGAGACGATCGTCTGGAGGGCGGTGACAATCTGAGCGGCGGCCACGATTGGGTCCGCGCCGAGGTGTGGCGCCGCGGCGTGTGTGCCCTTGCCGGTGACCGTCAGCTCGAACCGGTCGGCTTCTGCCAGGAGAGGTCCCGCACGCAGACCGACCTTGCCAAACTCGAATGTGTTCCACAGATGCATCCCGAAGACAAAGGTGACATCCGGGTTCTGGAGGATCCCGGCCTTGACACATGGTTCCGCGCCGCCGGGCGAGAGCTCCTCTGCCGGTTGAAAGAGCAGTTTGACCGTACCGCCAAACTGGTCCCGGTGATCGACCAGCCAGTGCGCGACGGCAAGCAGTGTCCCGGTATGGCCGTCATGGCCGCAGGCGTGCATCACACCGTTGTTCTGTGAGGCAAATGGAAGACCAGTCTCCTCAGTCAGTCGCAGGGCGTCGATGTCGGCGCGCAATAGGAGGACCTTGTCGTTCGCAGGACCCTGCGTTCCGGTGATGGTCGCCGTGACCCCGGTTCCTGCTATGGGTGAGGGATTCAGACCCAGGCTGTGCAAGCAATCAGTGATGTACTGTTGTGTTCCCTGTTCCTCGAACGAAGGTTCCGGATGGGCGTGCAGATAGTGACGGTGCTCCGCTGCTTCTCTCGCGTATGTGTCGATGTCGAACATGTTTTCATCTCTTTCCATAGTCGTTCCAGATGTGTGAGGGTTACAGCTCTGCGACTGGTTCGGACATGCCCTTCTTGAAGTAGGCGTGGGGCATCTGCGGTGTGTTCTTGGCAAAACCGACGCCACCCTGATTGTCGACGACGATGATCCCCGCCTCGGTCCCCAGGATGTTGCTGAGCATGTTCACTGCGCCAGACGCGGCGCCCTGGGCGTCGAGCCCCATGCGCATGAAGTCACAGGCGGTCTTGGTGATAAGGGTACGCATCATGCTCTCACCCAGTCCGGTCGACGAGGCGCCGCCAAAGTTCGTGGCATACGTCCCTGCGCCGGGCAGTGGGGTGTCGCCGACTCGTCCCAGCATTTTGAGGAAGACGCCACCCGTGGATGTGCCCGCGGTTACCTCGCCCTTTTCGTCCACGGCGACGGCGCCAACGGTGCCATGCATGAACTCCGGATGTTCCTTCATGAGGGCCTTGAGCTTCGGCCAGTCGCCAGCTTCACCACGGAGGAACTTCTCGCGATATGCTCGCCACTGGACGCGCCGTTGCTCAGTAATGGGATCGTGAGACGCGATGCCCATCATGCGAGCAAACTCCTGAGCGCCACCGCCCTGAAGAAGCACGTGGTCCGTCTTCTCCATGACCATGCGCGCCAGCGAGATGGGATGCTGGATGTTCTTGATGCCGGCGATGGCTCCAAATCCAAGTGCAGGACCATAGGCAACGGCTGCGTCCATCTCAACCTCTCCGTCGAACGTCAGCACGGAACCCGTGCCACAGTTGAACAGCGGATTGTCTTCCAGGATCTTGATAGCAGTCTCCACAGCGTCCAGCGAGGATCCACTGCCCGCAAGAACGTCACTCCCGGCTTTGACAGCCTCCCGGACCCCGGCAATAACAACTTCTTCCTTTTCGTGGGGTACTGCTCCGACACCGCCATGAACGATGATCGAGTACATTGGTCCTCCACACTGAACATGATTACCTACCTTGCAAGTATATGGTATACTCAATGAATGACAACCCGGCTTCAGAAGCGACGCAAGAGCTCGCAGTCCGGGGAGGATATGGGGAGGGATGGATGGAGACAGCAACAAAACTTGTTGAGATAGCGAAACGGTTGTATGACAAAAACATGAACGCCGCCCTGGGTGGCAACGTGAGTATTCGTCTGGGAGACGAGATCGTTATTACACCAGCCGGCATCAACAAGGGGTTCATGACGGACGATGACGTAGTCGTCGTCGACATTGAGGGCAACAAACTGCGTGGAAACGGCACGCCATCATCCGAAGGTAAGATGCACTACGAGATCTACAAGGGCCGACCAGACGTGAACGCCATCATCCACGCTCATCCCCGGTTTGCCGTTGGCTTTGCACTCGCCCACCGCGAGATTCCGGACGACATTCTGCCGGAGGCGACCATCCTGCTGGGCTATGTTCCCTGTCTGCCGTACGTGACGCCATCGACGATTGAGCTGGCGTGCGAGGTAGCCGAGGGACTTGCTCACCGCAACGCCGTGTTGATGGCGAACCATGGCGCGATCACCGTCGGCGCGGACCTGGAGGAAGCGTACAACCGCATGGAGCTCCTCGAGCAGACGTGCATGTCTGTGGTGTATGCGACAGTCCTCGGGAGCGTGCACCACATCCCGGAGGCAGAGATGGAGTTTTTCGTCGACAACTTCGGACTGAAGCGCGAGGGCTGAGCAAGACTGGAAAATCTGCCGATAGTTGCTAAGATGCAATTAATATGAGCGCGACACATGCCACTGGTGTCATCGAGCTGTACGAATTGCAGAGCATCCTCCAGGAACGTTCGCACCGGAAGGCGGTACAGCGGGCCGTAGAGGTGATTGCACGTCTCGTACCGTCGTGCAGTGTGACGCTGATGACCATCAGTCCGCGGGGACGGCTGCGCATCGAGGCTTGGGTGAACGTCGCCACCTCCATCGTTCGCAGCGCTGAACGCAACTTCAACCAGGAAGGCCTGCCCAAGAATCTTGCAGACCTTGTCCATACGAAGAAGCCAGCGATCATTGAGGACCTCAGCTCATATGCTGACTGGCGCGAGCCGGTACCTCCTACTGGTTCCTGGGCTGGCTTCCCCATCCTCCTGCATGGGCGCGTCATTGCCATCGTCAACGTCCAGACCATCGAGCAGCGCCTAACCCCTGACGCAGTCGCTGACATCGAACCAGTGGTGAACACCATTGCACTCCTTATTCTGCGCTATGAGGAGGCGCGTGAACTGGCGGTGCGCAACCAGCAGATGAACGTCCTCTATGAGATGGCCGTAGCCGGCGCACAAGCAACCGACGAACAGGAACTGCAAGCCCGGCTTGATCATGTGCTCGAACTCATCGGTCATGCCCTGGGGTATGGACATGCCGTCGTCCTGTTGCATGACCCGCGACGTGAGATGCTGGTGCTCAAGGCCAGCCGTGGACGTGAAATCGGGCATGCCGGCATGGAAATGGATGAGCACAGCGGCAAGGGCGTCACAGTGCGCGCATTCCGGTCGTCGAAGCCGGTTCTTGTCCGTGACACAAGGCGTTACGCCGGATTCGTCGAAGGGTTGTGGCCGGCACTATCCGAACTGGCGATGCCGCTGCTTGCCGGGGGGCACTGTGTCGGGATACTCGACCTCGAGTCGCCCAAGGTTGCAGCGTTCGCGCTCTCCGACGTCCGGCTGCTCACGCCGTTCGCTTCGGGGCTTGCCCTGCTCATCGACAACCAGCAGAAGACAAAGCAGCTGCGCGAGCAGGCAACCCGCGATGGACTTACGGGGTTTTTCAACCGCCGCATGATGGATGAGATGGTACCTAGGGAGCTGCAGCGAGCGGCCCGGTACCATCGAGACATGAGCCTGGCCATGTTGGACGTCGACGGTTTCAAGGCTGTCAACGACACTCTGGGCCATGACGAGGGGGACCGCCTGCTGCAGGCCTTTGCGGGTTGCATCCGCAAGATTGCCCGGGCCTCTGACTTGTTGTACCGCTACGGCGGGGACGAATTCCTGCTCTTGTTGCCCGAGACGACGTGTGAGCAGGCTGAGGAGATCCTGAAACGCCTGGATGGTGCCATATGCCCGGAGCTGACCACGACGCTGGGGCGTGTGACGTTTTCGGCCGGTATCGCCAGCTATGTCAGCGATGCCTCTGCAAAAGACCTCCTCAAGCTGGCTGACGACCGATTGTACCAGTCCAAACGGCTTGGCAAGGGGCACATCACCAGCCACTAGAAAGTCTTTATTCTTGCATGATGCTGTGGGTCTCCGCCTTCGCGGGGACGACAAATTGAAACCCTTCTGGTTGTCACTCCCCCCGAGCATTTCCTTCCAATGGGAGTGGCGCTCTGCCGCGCATGCGGGAATCCAGTTCTTGTCCGGGGGACTGCAACCGCTATACTGACCGCATGAAGATTATGATATGCGCCCAGGGCGGCGGTCTCAAGAAGTCCTACAACAAGATGGCACAGGACGAATATTGTCGCCGCATCGAACACTACTGTGAGCTGAGTGTCATCGACGCCGCATCGAGGCAGCTTGCCAACTATGCACGGTTCGAAGAAGGCGCGCGTGTCCTGCTTGATCCCCGTGGTCAGGAGATCACGTCGCACGAACTGTCCGAGCGCCTGCAAGACCTCATGAACATGGGGACACGTAAGTTATCGTTTTTCATTGGCGGCGCCGAGGGGTTCAATCCCGCCCTGCAGACGTACATCGAACAGAATGTCGGAGTCCGCCCTCTCTCTCCCGGCACGAGCATCCTTTCGTTCGGAAAGCTGACCCTGCCGCACGAACTGGCACGGGTGGTCCTCCTGGAGCAGCTCTACCGCGCATTCTCCATTCTCAAGGGAGAGCCGTACGACAAGTAGTCTGTCTCAACTGTGATGACAGCAGTCACAATCAGCAGTTAGAGTTATCCACACCCTGCAACCGGTTGCAACAAAACCAGAACAGCCCATTAACAAATCGTCTGTGGGCCTTTGCTGACACCTTTTCCCAACATGCTGACAGGTTATCCACAAGCTCAGACTGCGCTTTTGTGCGGCTCAGCCGTCATCTTCCCGAACTTCCGATATGGGGTCAGCTGGTAATTGCACTCTAGGTGGTACATGCCCGGGTCAGTTTGATCTGGCTCAGCACCCGCCACACGAGGAGCATCCGGAGCCGCCACAGCTGCAGGAACCTCCTTCACAGCCGTCATCCCCGTCGGCGTGAGCATGGACAGTCTTCGCCAGTTGGGATTCCTCGCCGCAGTCAGGGCACAAGGCAGTCCATCTTGTACAGGGACCGTACGTCCGGTCGACCCAGTCGGTCTTGACGCCCTCTGCCTCGAACTTTGTGTGGCACGTATCGCAATAGAAGATACTCATGGTTCCTCCTTGAGGACAGTTCTCCGAAACGCATCCGGGCGTTCAGGTGTCGGAGCAGGTGCCCCCGCGTTCAATGCCCCAAGCTCCACCGTGTCGACGCACTGCCAGATGTCGCCTTCGTCAGCCTGGAGATAGGAGATGTACGCTACGCGGAACGAGAACGGGACCAGTTCAGGACGGACCGCGTCCATTGCCTGAAGTAACGCTTGGCGACCAGTGAAAAATCCGATGGAGATGTGCGGCACGAAGTCGTTCGCGCGGTCGAACGCCACGTCCGGAAATGTTTCCAGGATCGTCTTCCGCATCGTGAGCAGTTCGTCGTGAGGGGCAGTCGGCCGCAGCCAGAGCACAAGGTCGTCCATGAACGTGCCGAGTTCGGCGACGCGGATGGTGAACGGGGGAATCCGGGACAATGCCTCCCTGATCCGGGGATGCGCAGGCATCCAGTCGCAGACGTCGAGTTCAGGTGCAACCGCGAGCGTAACGTGCGGCGATATACGGGCCACGCGTGGATCATACAGTCTGCGGAAGTTATTCACATAGTCTGCTGCGTCACCTGACACAGCGACTGTGATTGCTCCACCCTTGCGAAGTCTTTTCCTGTCCTGTTCCATACTATTAGTATATGAGCATTGGACCTGCCCGCAACGCAGGACCTGGGCCCATCCCGCAGCACATGCCCTTCCGCAGTGTACCCCACGATTCTTGACAATTGGTGGCCCTCACCTATCGTGAAGGCATCAGGGTGGTATGACCACCAGTCGTGGTATGCTCGAAGAAGTGAAGAGGTATCCATTTGATGACTGAAGAAGGAAATATCTTATATGGATATGCCTGATGAATGGGCCGCTACGCTGCGCAATGTCTTACACAAAGCGGAAAGAATGATCCAGGATGAAACATCCGAATAAAGGGAGGAAAATTTGATGAGTATATTTTGTTACCAATGCCAGGAGACGGCAAAAGATACAGGCTGTGAAATCAAGGGCGTTTGTGGTAAAAGCGAAGAGGTTGCAAAGCTTCAGGATTTACTGATTTACACTCTCAAGGGTATTTCTGAACTAGTGGTTAAAGGAAAGTTGAATGTTAAGGAATTAGGAACCATCAACCATGAAGTGCTCAACAGCCTATTTATGACGATTACGAATACCAATTTTGATGACGCGGCATTTGAAAAAGAAATCAACAAGATGCTGGNNGTTCGTTCTTTGAGAGAATTGATCACGTATGGTGTTAAAGGTTTAGCGGCATATACACACCACGCCCTTACTGCTGGAAAGGAAAAGGACGAGCTTTATGCCTTTGTTTATGAAGCACTGGCAGCCACATTGAATGATGGACTTTCTGCAGATGATTTAGTGGCTTTGACCTTGAAAACCGGGCAATTTGGTGTTACAGCAATGGCTTTGCTTGACGAGGCAAACACATCAAAGTATGGCAATCCTCAAATTACAGAAGTAAATATAGGTGTCAGAAATAACCCGGCAATTTTGATATCGGGTCATGACTTGACAGATCTTGAGCAATTGTTGGATCAAACACAAGGGACCGGGGTCGATGTTTATACTCACGGTGAGATGTTGCCTGCCCACTACTATCCTGCCTTCAAGAAATATGACAATCTCGTTGGAAATTATGGCAATGCCTGGTGGAAACAGGTCGGAGAATTTGAAACCTTTCATGG
>NZ_QXIU01000231.1:0-6240 GCF_003570935.1 Candidatus Cryosericum odellii | reverse complement strand
CTGCCAAAGGATACGGTCATACTGACAGCGGGCTGTGCAAAATACCGTTACAACAAGCTCAATCTGGGAAATATTGGTGGCATTCCAAGGGTATTGGATGCAGGACAGTGCAATGACTCTTATTCGTTGGCTGTCATAGCCCTGAAGCTCAAAGAGGTATTTGAACTCAATGACATCAACGATCTTCCGATCATCTACAATATTGCCTGGTATGAGCAGAAAGCGGTTATCGTTTTACTGGCTCTGTTATACCTGGGTGTAAAAGACATCCATTTAGGGCCCACGTTGCCGGCATTTTTGTCTCCAAATGTTGCAAAGGTTCTCGTGGAGACATTTGGAATCGCCGGTATTGGCACAGTTGATGACGATATAGCAATGTTTATGGGCGAATAAGTTAGAAACAGCAAAGCGGCCCCCGGCGGTCAGTCATGCTCATACCGCCGGGGACTCTGTCCTTCCTCCCTTCAAATATGCCTCTGTCTTGACAATTTGTGGCTCTCGCCTATCGTGAAGACATCAGGTGGTATGACCACCAGCTGCGACATGCTCAAACGGAGTCGGTTCAAGAGACATGTCTGGCGAAAGGGAATGGATGGAGACTGAACTGGAACCATCAGGCACAGCGTCACTCAAGAGGGAGTTCATCGGGCGCTTCGAAGGGCTGATTCTCTCGGGACAACTTGCCATCGGCCAGCGTCTGCCGCCGGAACGGGAGATCGCCAGGCAATTGGGTGTCAGTCGCCCGGTCGTCCACGAGGGGCTCCTTGAGCTTGCGGTACGCGGGCTCGTCACGATCAGGCCCCGTCATGGAGCCATTGTCAGCGACTACAGGACGCAAGGGTCCGTCACGATGCTCGCATCCCTTCTCGCCTATCAGCAGGGAGAACTCGACCCGTCACTGGTCGCCGGGCTCATCGACATGCGCCTGCTGTTCGAGACTGAGACCACGCGGAGCGCCGTCAAGAACCGCACGGATGAGCAGCTGGTTCAGCTGAACCTTCTCATCGAACGGGAGAAGGCGGCGCCTGGGGATAATGTTGCAGAGGTCACCGCGTTGGATTTCCAGTTTCACCACCTCGTCGCGGTCGCGTCGGGAAACCCTGTCTACGCCATGCTCGTGAAGTCGTTTGAACCCGCGTACACCAACCTGTCCAGCCGGTTCTTCGCTGTCCCCGGGATGGCGAGAGGGGTTTTTGAAGGACACGAGACACTTGTCAGACTGATCGAACAGCGCGACGCAGAGGGCGCTGTCATCGTCATGAAATCCTTGCTCGAACAGGGCGCTGACGTCCTGCTCGGACTACAGCATGCGGCAAACGCCGGGAGGAGAACCAATGGCACAGACTGAACAGATGGTCGCGTCATTCCATATCAAGGAACCGAAGGGACTCTCGTCACGCATCCAGTGGCTGAGGGACTACTTCTTCAAGGGCGTCTCCCGCCCGTGGAACAACGAATACACGTGCTGGAGCACCGGGACTCCATGGGATATTCAATACGACGAGATCACCTACTACATCGTGCCGGAGACCTATGCGTTCCTCCAGACCTTCCGTGGTTCTATTCGCCAGGCTTCCCGCCCCGTTCCACTCGAGGAGAAGTTCTGGACCTGGTCCCTGCCGGAGAGACGCGCATGGTTCAACCGCGAAGTCATGGTGAACCACGTGCCCCACGAGATCCTGCCCGGAGACCTGCTGGCGGGCGCACGCTTCAACGTGCAGACCAGCCGCTGCTGGTCCGAGAAGGAACTCAAGGAGCGCGACGCTCTGGTCTACGGACCCACCGGCGCCAGAGCCTCCATGAAGTGGTTTCACGATCATGGGTACGGCAATGCCGGCGCGACATCGGGGCACATCATTCCTGACTATGAAACCATCCTCAGGATCGGCTGGGAAGGGATCCATGGCAAGCTGGAACAGGCATATGCAGCCCTCGGCGACGAAGACAAGAAGGGACCGAAGGGAGCAGAGCTTCGGGCGATGATCACGGCGAGCACGATGGCCCGCGACGTGGCCGCAAAGTATCGTGAGGAGTTGCTCCATCTGGCAGCAACCGAACAGAACGACGTTCGCAAGGCAGAGCTCCTGGCAATGGCCGGGAACCTGGAGCGCGTCCCCTGGAAGCCGGCACACACTTTCTGGGAGGCGGTCCAGTCGCTGTGGCTGACGCACATGCTGGTCATGAGTGATGAGAACTACCCGGGACCGGGAGTGTCGTTCGGCCTCCTGGATCGCATGCTGCTTCCCTACTGGGAGGAATCCCTGCGAGAGGGCATGGACCGCGAGTGGGGCAAGGAGATCCTCAAGTGTTTCTGGATCCACTGCAACTTCGCGTATGATGCGCAGATGCGCGTCGGTGCCAACCAGGGCATCACGGCCGGCTTTGGACAGTTGTTCAATCTCTCTGGCATAGGACCGGACGGCAAGGATGCGACAAGCGACCTCACCTACGCGTTGCTGGAAGTGCTTGACGATATGAGCCCCATCCTGGAACCAAAGCCAAATGTTCGCTTACACCGAGGCACGCCGGAAAAGCTGCTGGACAAAGTTGTGGACATGATTGCCGGCAGCCAGGGCGCCCCATTCCTGCTTAATTTCGACGAGCGTTCCATGGCCGGCATGATGCGCGAAGCGAAGTCCGAGCATGTCGAGAAGTTGATCGACAAGGACAACGTCAACAGTTACGCCTCGGTCGGCTGCCTCGAAAACACGATGGTCGGCAACGACCGCAGTGGCACAGTGGACTGCAATCTCAATCTGCTCAAGGCCGTAGAGCTGACTCTTACGGGAGGAAAGGACCTGCTGGCCACGACGGACGGGATGACGGGCAAGGTGCTCCAACCGCAGCAGGATAGTGTCGCGACGGGCAACGCTGTCGGGTTCCATTCGTGGGACGAATTCTGGCAGGCGTATGTCACACAGACGAAGACCATCGTCAAACGCATCACCGAGCTGTACGAGAAGTCCGAGAGTATCCGCGCACGGTACTCACCGACGCCGTACCTGTCCTGCCTTGTCCGGGGCTGCATGGAGAAGGGCCTGGACGTCACCCAGGGCGGAGCCGAACTGAGCTTCGTCACAGTGGAGGGCGTCACGTTTGCTACGACCGTGGACTCACTGCTGGCCATCAAAGACCTTGTTTTCGACGCCAAAGCGGTCACGATGGAAGAGCTTGTCACGGCCCTGAGGGACAACTGGAAGGGACACGAGGTCCTGCAGGCGCGGGCGAAGAACAAGACGCCCAAGTATGGTCGGGACGACGAGACGGCCGACGCCATGGCACGCGCCGTCATGGAACTCTGGTCATCCGAGACGTGGAACTATCGCACCACCAGCACAAGTCGACAGTACCGGCCCGGCATGCTCAGCTGGAATTACTGGGTTGGTGACGGCTATGTCATGGCGGCCAGTGCCGACGGTCGTCCCCAGGGACAATTCCTGAGCAACGCCATCTGCCCCAGCAACGGTGCAGACGTCAAAGGACCAACGGCTAGTGCCAACTCGGTTGGGACTGCACTGGGAGGCAGGGCGCCGGACGGGAATGGAGATTTCGGGGAGTACCTCAACTGCCTGCCCAACGGCGCAAGTCATACCATCACGTTCAGTCCATCGATCCTGCGCGACCCCGAACACCGTACCAAGTTCAAGGCATTCCTGCGCGGGTACATCGAAAATGGCGGCACAGCCCTGCAGATCAACATGGTGGACTCCGACATGCTGCGCGATGCTCAGGCGCATCCGGGCAACTACCGCAACCTGCTGGTGCGCGTGACCGGCTACAACGCGTACTTCGCGAGCATCGGGCGCGAACTGCAGAACGAGATCATCACGCGTGAAAGCCACAATACGTATTAGGTCCCGCTGGTGAACAGGACAGAAGAGACCGGGGTCGTCCTCGAACTCCAGCGGCTGTCGACCGAGGACGGCCCGGGCGTACGGACGACCGTATTTCTCAAGGGATGCACGCTGGCTTGTGCCTGGTGCCACAACCCGGAGAGCATCGACCCGAGACCGCAGGTGCAATGGATGGGCAATCGTTGCATCGGCTGTCGCACCTGTGTTACGGCGTGTCCACAGCATGCGCTCCTGCTGGCGGGTACGGGCATGCAGCTTGACAGGAGCCTCTGTACCGGCTGTGGGGCCTGCGTCACAGCCTGTCCGTCGGGGGCTATGGACCTGCTGGGCGCCAGATGGACAATGCAAGCACTGCTGGCTGAGGCCATCAAGGACCGCGCCTACTTCGGCCCTGATGGTGGGGTCACTGTTTCAGGGGGCGAACCAACGCTTCAGGGGGAGTTCTGTCGATCGTTTCTGGTGTCAGCACATGCAGCCGGGCTGCACACGGCCATCGATACCTGCGGCATGGCAGCGACAGACCGTTTCCTGGCCGTCGCTCGGGAGGCCGATCTTGTCCTCTACGATCTCAAGGAGGCTGATGTTACGCGCCACAAGGCGTTCACCGGGCAGGACAACACCGTCATCCTGGCAAACGTGCTCGCGCTTGCCGATATGATGCGGCACGAGGGGCGGCCTCGAACACTGTGGATCCGGACACCGCTCATCCCCGGTGCCACCGCTGCCGACCTCAACATCCGAGTCCTCGGAGGATTCATCGCGGAAAACCTTGCGGACGTGGTGTCCCGCTGGGACCTCTGCGCGTTCAACAACCTGGCCCGAGACAAGTATGCGCGCCTCGGGCGCGACTGGCTGTACGCCGGGACGCCGCTGATGTCCACGGAAGAGGTCCAGCACCTCGTAGGTGTGGCTCGCTCGTCCGGTGTCGATCCGGGCATTGTTCAGTGGAGCGGGCGCACAAAACTGGATGACCCGCTTGTCGTCGAAAACCATTCTGCCGATCCGGGACCGTCGGGCCTCGGCGGCTGCTAGTATGGAGGGTGTAATGAACGAACTGATAACTATCAACAGTGCGACGGCGACCGCCATAGCTGCCGACATGAAAGTGGCTCTGCTGGCCACCGTGGATGCCCACAATCTGCCACACGTCACGCTGATCACGACGATTCAGTCGCGTGACCCGCACACGATCATTTGGGGCCAGTTCACGGAGGGGTACAGCAAACAAAATGTCCATACTAACCCCAAGACGGCGTTTCTCGTGATGTCGCTGGCAAGGAAGGTTTGGCGAGGACGTGCGCTCTGGAAGGAAGAGCGCAAGGAAGGACCGGAGTACGAGATGTACAACAACAAACCCATGTGGCGCTACAACACGTACTTCGGCATCCACACGGTCCATTATATGGAACTCGTAGGCATCACCGATGGGCTCCCCCTCCCTATGGGCAAAGTCATCCAGGGTGGACTGGCAACACGGCTGGCGCGTGGCGGGCTCGCGACGGGTAACCCGGACCGCATTCTGTCGCCGTGGGCTGAAGGGATGCTGGCCAAACTGGATTCGCTCAAGTTCGTCAGCTATGTGGGTGAAGACGGTTATCCGGTCATCATTCCCTGCATCCAGGCCCAGGCAGCTGACAGCAGACGGATCGCAATCTCAGGACTCCCCTACGGGGACGAACTCCGAGCTATTCCAGACGGCACGCAGGTCGCGCTGTTCGGGATGACCCTCGACATGGAGGACGTCCTGCTGCGTGGGAACTGGACTGGCTTCCGACGCCATGGCCTCGCCGAACTGGCATCCATCGACATCGACTGGGTGTACAACAGTATGCCGCCGGTCATGGGACAGGTTTACCCCCCGCTGCCCTTGGAGGCCGTGACCTTCTGACAAGAAACACTTTTCCTTGTCTCTATATCCGGGCGCGCCGTCGTTGGTTCGCTGCCCGAAACAATGGTACAATAGAAAAGAATCATAGATCTGAGTCATCGGAGGTACCGCTATGGCAGTCTACATTGGGACCGTTCCACCTGTCGGGTGGGAACAGGTATGGGACAAGGCAGCACAGCGTGCGGGCTACACGGGTCCGCGCCCACAGGTCATCACGGACGCCACTGAGCTGGTAGCACACGGGAGCGACATCGGCGTATTGGTCACCAAGTCCGTGACGCCGGAACTGCTGGCAGCTGCGCCTCATCTCAGGTTGGTCCAGATACCGTTCGCCGGGGTCGACAGCTTCGATCTGGCAACACTCAAGCGTGCCGGAGTGCCGCTTGCGAACTCGCACGGCAACCGTGAGGTTACCGCCGAACATGCCATTGCCCTGATGTTCGCGCTGGCACGCCGCATCATTCCCTATGACCGCGACCTCAGGCAGGGCATCTGGCA
>NZ_QXIU01000230.1:5925-8591 GCF_003570935.1 Candidatus Cryosericum odellii | reverse complement strand
GACTTCTGACTTATGTAGTAGCCCAGAGAGAGGTCGTGTGTAATAAAGAGAATAGACAGCCCACGAGATTTAAGCTCTGCCAGCAAGTTGAGAACACCAACTCGAGTGGATGCATCGAGCATACTGATGATCTCATCTGCCACGAGAAACTGAACGTCGAGCAGAAGGGCACGCGCAATGAGAAAGCGCTGCAGCTGCCCACCGCTCAGCTGGTGGGGAAATTTGTTCAAGACCTCGTCGGGGTTCAGACCGACAGCCCTCATCGAACTATCGATCTTCTCGTTCCATTCGTGGCTATCGATCCTGGGAAAGAACTCTTCTCTGATTGTTCTGAAAATCCGATCGGCCTTGAAGATGGGGTTATAGGAACTGAATGGGTCCTGAAAGACCCCTTGGACGTGCCGGTAGTATTCCTTGCGTGCGCGCCCATTCAGACGCGAAACATCAACCCCGTTGAAACGAATTGCTCCGGAACTGATCGAAGTGAGATGCAATATCATCTTCCCTATCGTGGTCTTCCCACTTCCGCTTTCGCCAATCAGTGACACAACCTCGCTGTTGCCCACGTCGAAGCTGACGTCATTGACCGCAACGAGGCTCTTACCCCCAAACGTCCCAACCCTGTAGACCTTTGACACCCCGTCAAGTGTAAGCATTTCCTCAGGCACCTGCCTTCCAGCACGCGACAAAGTGGTCCTTCTCCGTTTCGACGAATGGCGGTTTCTCAAGACATTTCTCAAAGGCCAGGGGACACCGTTCCCTGAACCGGCATCCAACNNGTTGATATCAGCATCTTCGTGTACGGATGCTGCGAAGAGTGCACGATGACATCGGTAGGGGCTTTCTCTGCCAATTGTCCCGCATACATGATCAGGATGGTATCGGCAATCTGGTACAATACCGAGATGTCATGCGTAATAACAATCACGCTCTTGCAGTATCCCCGGTCCCGAAACTGGACCAGCATCTCTGAAACTGCCTTTTGACTGGAGACATCGAGTGCCGATGTGATCTCGTCTGCAATGAGCAGTGAAGGGTTGAGCATGGTAGACAGAACCATCACCATTCTTTGCTTCATGCCCCCAGAAAGCTCGATGGGATACATGTTCAGCACGTCGTATGACAATTTGACCAAGTCCAGTCGCCTCTTCAGTTCAGGCAGGAGAGACTTGAAGTCTACGTTTCTTGACTTGAGCAAGTCGGCCACCATCTTCCCAATCTTCCGCGTCGGGTTCATGGCATTCATGGCGTATTGCGGGATGATGGAGACCTTCTTGAACCGGAAGTTGTTCATTCTCTCCATATCACCGATCGGCAGCTGCTTGTTGTCGAGTGTCACTCCTCCCTTGATCAGCTTCATAGGGGGATGCAAGAAGATCAGGCTTTGGCCAAGCGTGGTTTTCCCGCAGCCCGATTCGCCGGCCAGTCCCATGATTTCTCCATCCGCGATGCCGAATGTTGTGCTCTCCAGCGCGTGGACGTCTCCTCTCAGGGTCTGGTAGTAGACGGTAAGGTCCTTTACTTGCAGGCTCATGCGGTCACATCTCCCTGAGTTTCGGGTTAAAGACTTCGTCCAGCCCAACGTTCGTGATATACAGGGAACCCACGATAGCCGTAATCGCGAGGCCCGGTGGAATGAACCACCACCACATGTGAAGCATGATGGCGCTATAGGTGGTAGCGTTGTTCATCATGAGACCCAGTGACATGCCCTCCGTTGGACCCAGGCCGATGAAATCCAGTGTGGCCGCTGTCAAGATCGCCCCGCCAAACTGAAGGATGAACGTCAGCAGCAAATAGGACATCATGTTCGGAGCTATCTCCGTGAAAATGATTTTGAGTGGTTTCATACCGCTGAGGCGGCCCAGATCGACAAAATCTCTGGAACGCAATGAGAAGGTCTGGGCACGGATGGCTCGAGCTGCCCAGGGCCACGAGAAGAGCGCAATGTAGACACTTTCGAACACCAGTCCTCGCACCTCAAGATAGGCCGCTACGATCAGAAGAACAACCAACGATGGAACGACCAGAACAATGTTGGTCAGCATATTGAGTATTTCATCCGCAATACCGCCGCGATACCCGGCCGTGAAACCAATGAGGATACCAATCAGGGTCCCCAGCCCTCCGCCTACCATACCTACGAGGAACGTTGACCTGAGGCCATACACGAACTGGGTAAAGACATCCTCTCCAAAGCTCGTCGTACCAAACCAGAACTCAGACGATGGCGGCTGAGCACCCGGAGCCACATAATCTCGTGGCTGGTATTTCGTGAGGAGCGGGCCCACCAGTGCGAGGATGATGAAGAGAAACACGATCGCCACGCCGATCTGGAGCTTGGCGTTCCGACGCATGAAGTAAAGCGCTTCGTTCTGCTTCCTGGGTTGTGCCATGGCGCCCTACCCCTCCCCTTGCATCCCAACGCGCGTTCGAGGATCCACAAGGACATACGCGAGGTCGATAAGGAAGTTGGCAAGCAACACGCCGATGATAATGAAGAGACAAGATCCCTGGAGCAGGAAGTAGTCATGGTTCTGAATCGCCTGCAGAATCAGAAAGCCAATTCCAGGGTATGAAAACACTATTTCTGTGGCGAGGGCTCCCCCGACAATGGCGCCCAGTTGCAGCGCCAGCCCGGTGATCTGGGGAAGGAGTGCGTTGTG
>NZ_QXIU01000230.1:0-5898 GCF_003570935.1 Candidatus Cryosericum odellii | reverse complement strand
GCGAAGGGGAGAATCCAATGCTGCAGGAGACTCCAGACGAACGACCAGGAGAAACTGGGCATCATGGCATTGCTGTACGCCCCCGAAAAGGGAAGAAGGTGCAGTCTGACTCCACAAAGCCAAGCCAGTAACATCCCGAGCCACATATAGGGGGTCGCTTGAAGGATATACGCCAGCGGCGATATGGTGTTGTCAAGCCACTTTGATCGCGCCGCGTACGCACCGAATTTGTTGCCGGCCAGCCAGCTCAGCAGGATTGCCGGCAGCAGGAGAAGAATGTCATATGGTACAGCCTGCTTGATAATCTTCATCACGGGCTGTGGAAACAGCCACAGGCTGACCCCAAGGTCTCCATGGAACAGTGCGATCCAGAAATTGAGGTACTGCCGCCAGATAGGCACATTGAGCCCAAATGCTTTCATGTAATAGGAGTAGATGAGCTTGGCGGATTCGGCCTTCAGGCCGGCCCTCGCAATCAGGATCTCAACGGGGTTGCCTGGCATGAAACGTGGAATGGCCCAATCGACGGTCACCGCCAGGATAAAGGTAATGACATAAATGAGCAGTTTTCTTCCGAAATAACGTCGCATTGCCGCTCCTTCGCTTGAAAGAAGGTCTGAGAATGTTTCACGCCCCCTCCTCCCACATGAGGAGGAGGGGGCGTTGAATACATTGGCTGTTACGGTTGTTTTACGGCCTTCAATTGAGTAAGCATGAGGATAGCGGTCATGTTCCAGTAGCCATTCCAGGTAACGGGCAGATCATGATTCTTTCCAGCGACCGAAGATGGCCAGTTCGTCCAATACGTGGTGCTCATCTGGGCCCACATACCGTTATACCAAAGAGGGATCATGGGCAGATCCGTGAGCTGAATCGTCTGGAGCTTCGAGATGACAGCCTTCATGGCTGCCAGATCGGTGGTCTTCGTCTTATCCAGCTGCGTCACCAGAGCAAAGGCAGTCTTGTTGTTGTACCTGCCATAGTTGCCACCCTGCGTGGTCGGGATGTCTTTGAGTTGGTCATAGAAGATGAAGTGATAGTACGTCCACGGTGAGTTGCTTACATTAGCCTGGTTGTCAATGGCCAGGTCAAACGTACCCTTCAAGCGAGCATCCAGGTACCCGTTGAAATCCGGGTAGCTGGCCACGATCTTGATCCCCACGGTTTTGGCGCTCTTGGAGATCATCTGGGCTGCGGCCATCCAGTCAGACCATCCATTGGGCACGATAAGCTTCAGTACAATCTTGGTGCCATCCTTGTTCTCGACAAATCCATCATGGTTGACATCTTTGTAGCCGGCAGCCGCAAGGACTTGTTTGGCTTTGGCAGGATTGTACGTGATGCCCAGTTTCTTGACAACAGCCTGGTCGACGTACTTGTTCCACATGGGGAGAAGGCCTGTCGGGTCGGAAGCCTGGACCATGTTGTTGTAATCCCTTGAAACAATGTCGGCTACGTTGATTCCATAGGCAAGTGCCTTCCGGAATGCGAGATCACTCATGGGCTTCTTCTGCAGGTTGATATCCAGCCACGCAGTGTTGGCGGCGATATCGTACGGAGCACTCGGATAATACGTGTGGAGTGCATAACCGCCTGTCAGTAATGTCGAGATACCCGGCAAATAGTTGTTGTTCAGATCTTCCTGCCCCTGGAGCACCAAACCTAGCGAGTTCTCGTTGCTGGTGTTGACAAGGTCAATGATGTACTTGGGAGCAACCGACAACTTGAGTGCTTTGGTCGCCCACCAGTTGACGTTCTTCTCCCAGACCATCTTGGTCTGATCGTATGTATTGTATAGATAGGCGCCTGATCCGACAGGTTTGTCATTGGCTCCTGTGGCAACATCGGTCAGACTTTTGGTTCCCCAGATATGCTGAGGAACGATTGGAAGGTTGTACAGATAGTTGTCCCATTCCTGATAGAGAGCGGTCTTGAACTTGAAGTCCAAGGTCGTGCTGTTGACCTTGGTGATCGACGTAAGCCAGCTCCACAGGCTGCTGAAGTTGAGTGTCGTCTTCTTGCCAAGCTCAATGGTGAACTTGACGTCGTCAACGGTCAAGGCCTTACCGTCAGACCACGTCAAACCCGGGCGGAGGACCAGTCTGTACGTGGTGCTGTTGGTCCACTTTCCACTGCTGGCGAGCCAGGGTGTAAACTTCGCTGTCAGGGGATCATACAGGAATAGCGTTTCGTAGCATAGACCAATTGTTCCCGTCGCATAGTTCCCCGTCATGAAGGGGTTCCAGTTCGACGGAGGACCCCACTGCTTTCCACCAGTGTAAAGGGTCTGCGACCGGGGGAATTCAGTAGTTGCTGCAGCTGCAACAGAGGTAACTCCTAGAACTCCAGTCAGTAATGCTAAGACCAGCAGAATAGACACTACCCTTCTCATTCTTCTTGCCTCCTGTATATCGTGCCTCAACCTCCACGTCTACCGCGACAAAACCATGGGCAACATTCAGATACTAAGATGTTTTCCCCACCTCCTTTTGCCTCTGATCGACTCTGACTATTTCTAATAGCACATTCCAAATTAATGTCAAGTTGTTTAGAACCTCCCCAGAAACATTGTCACCGCGTCAGGAAGTATGCAGGCGGACACAAGCCCGGGCAGCAGTCCTCTGGTAAAGTTCAGGAGAGAGTTCGAGCCATTGCACCAAGGCATCGACCAGCGGGCCGTTTGGAATCGCATCATGGAGTTCTACGCGACGACCTTCGACAACGTCCACGACGTTATGAGACGCAACGATTGTATTGAAGGCGTGTCAGCACGTCTGGCCGGTATCGAGACGTATCTCGTCACGGACTGCATGATCGGCGACGCGGCGCCATCGGGGGCGGACAATGTCTCCGACAGCCTCGGTTTCGAGAGCTGGATTCTGGCGAACTACTGGGTCTGAAGGCGAACGACGCCGTGCGCCGTCATGGCAAACACGCCACCTCCTGCCACAATGATACACCGTACATCAAGGTCGGGCAGACCGCTGTTCAGACGCTGCCATATGGCCCCGTCATCCTGTGACATCGCCACCCCGCGCGCCTGCGTCCCTGCATACACAATATCGTCTGGAGCCACCGCGATCGTGTTGACCGCTCCCGATACGGAGAGGATGGTTGACAGCCCGCTGCTGGAACGGGACCACGTCGCCCCGCCGTCCTGCGAGATATACACGCCCTTTGTGTCCGTGCCGGCGTAGAACCGGTCTGTTTCTTCGTCGACAGCGAGGCTGTCGATCCAGGGTGTATCCATTGACGATTGCAGACGTTTCCAGTGGTTGCCATCGTCCTTGGTTATGTACAACCCCTGACCCAGCAGCGAGAGGATCACCGTACCCGGCGTCGCTGTATCCGGAAGGAACGCGGCAATCTCGGTCCGCGGTGTCGGCGATCCTGCCGGCGTCGTGGCGACGAGGCCGATGTTCCTCAGTTCCCAGGTCAGACCTGCATCGTTCGAAACCGCGAATCCCCCGTCCGTACCGGCGTAAACTATCGTCGGCCCTGCAGGGCGGGACGCCAGGATACTCACCCTGACGCCAGGGATACTGTGGCTGACAGCAATCCAGTGATCTCCGCCGTCGACACTGCGCAGCACCGACCCAACAGACGTGCCGGCAAGGACAGTCCGTCCATCTTGCAGCACAAGAACACTGATTATCCCCTTCGACTCGGAGCAGCGCGACCACGAGATGCCAGCATCCGTACTGCGGAAAACCCCCTGGTCCGTCGCCGCGTAAAGGACGTCCGCATCGATCGGCGACGCGGCCAATCCCGCAAGGGTCAGATTCGTGATCCCAATGCTGGATTCGCTCCATGCCATACCATCGCGAGAAGAGAAGACCCCATAGGACGTCGCGGCCAACATGCCCATGCCAGAGCGCCCCAATCCGAAGACATGTCCGCCGTCGGGCAACTGAAAGGTTAGCTGCCAGTCGAGGCCGTCTGCCGAGAAGTACAGTGCTCCGGATTGTGTACCGAGAACAAGTCCAGGTGCCCCGTCCGGAAGAAATTGGACCGCCGCGCAGTCTGACGGGAGCGACCCCTTGCGGGAAATGAACCACGTCCGGCCTCCGTCCTTCGAGAGCCCTGTACCGCCACCGCTCACCGTGACGGCCACGTGGAGCTCGTCCGCCGGATCGATATCGATGCCCATCACCATGGGCTGTGATCCGAATGGCAGGACAATGGCATTCCACGTGCCTCCTCCATCCCTCGAGACGAAGAGACCGGTCTCCTGCGTTCCTGCATAGACCGTCCTGCCGTCCCTGCTGGCATCAACGGCTGCGATGCGGTCGCCCAAGTCCTTACGACCGGTTCGGCTCCACGAACGCCCTCCATCCCTCGAGACGAAGAGACCGGCATCACCCGTCCCTGCAAACAAGATGTCCGGAGAGCCGGCAGGGGAAGCGAGACACGACAGCGACCGGCTGCCCAGGCCTCGACTCGCGTTCTTCCACGTCTGGCCACCGTCCTCGGAAAGGAAGAAGCCGGCACCATACACGGCCTTGCCGACGACCTTTCCGTTCGCCCTCGGGTCAACCTCGATGCCCACGACATAGTGGCCGGACGAAGAGCCGCCGAGTGGTGTCCAATCGCGTCCGTCATTTGCAGAAACGTAGATCTCATCCTCGTTCGTACCGGCATAGACAAGCGCACCCTTCACGGGAAGGCTGGCAATAGCTGTGACGGGGCCGCCGAAGAGCCCCTTGTCCGATCGCACCCAGGCCGTCCCCCCAGCGATGCCTGCAGCATTGGTGAAGACACGCCGCATGAGGACAGCCTGGCCCGCCCGGGCATACCAGACAACCGCCACGACAAACACGAGCAAGACTGCTGCCACAACGCGACCAACGTGTTTCATCACTTTTCCCCTTCTATCAGAGCTCCGTCTCTCCATAGAAGAAACGGTTGCGGTCAACATGTGCAGCGCTGGACCTGACCAGCCTGCACCACGAGATCCTCCTCTGCCAGGAACAAAACTGGATGCAATCACCAAGAGAAGACAACCTCTGGTGATCAAAAAACGTGCTAGCCATGCGTACATTTCCACTGAGTTGACGACCTGATGCTTCAGGTACATTTCGTACGATGGAGGAGGTACTATTTAGGGTAGTATGGGTGAGAGGAATGGGTAGACCGTAGGTACATTGAAGCAATGAGAGATCCTCATAAGCTTGTACCAGAGATGGATCGCCCTTCCAAAGTTTGTGGTGGATCAGAAGCGGAAGAAGGTTCTTCCAGCTTGGGTTGTGGACGAAATGAAACACCGATGGAAAGGCAACCCATTGCAGACTCTCCTCATATGGGAGAGGTTTCGTATGACACATTGTGCAGAAACTGATGGTTCAAAGCAATCGTTAGAGCTATGGATGGAACACACGAGGAGGAAGTTCCAAACGAGAGGGGGTTGACAACCCTGAAGAAGCTCCTCAAGAAGAGGTATGGTACCGACTGGAACAAGGGAAGGATCATCCATGAATCAACAGGCTCCTATTCCAACTATCTGCGCCAATTTGCTGCTTGAGAAACCAAACCTCGCTTGATCAGCCTTTGAGCGAACCTACCAGTAATCCACGCAAGAAGTACCTGCAAATGAGAACTGGCCTATTCTCTTGCTCTATTGCGGGCTGCAATATCAAATATAACAGCGCCCGCAAGCACAAGGGCTTTAACGATGTATTGGTAAGATATATCGATGCCCATGAGGTTCATGCCGCTCGTCAGTGACATCATAGCAAACGCACCGACGATCGATCCCGTAACCTTGCCGACACCACCGGACGGTGATGCACCACCGACAAAAGCCGCCGCGATTGCATCCAATTCAAAGAGAGTTCCCGCCGTCGTTGTGGCCGATTTAAAACGGGACGCGAACAATATGCCCGACAGAGCTGCAAGGAG
>NZ_QXIU01000023.1 GCF_003570935.1 Candidatus Cryosericum odellii | reverse complement strand
TTCGGATGGGTGGTGCTGGTCGCTGTCATGTTCGCTGTTTTCGGTCTCATTTTCGTCCTGGGAGGCCGGCTCTCCTCTGTCCTGGACGCTCTCTTCGGCTCTCTGCAGAAGGTCTTTCTGGCTCTCCCCATCGTCCCGTGGCTGCGGAACTTCCTGTGGGGCGGCGTCTTGCAGGGTATCCTGGCGGGCGTCTCCGTCGCCCTTCCCTATATCGTTCCATTCTACATTATCCTGTCGTTCCTGGAGAACTCGGGATACCTGGCGCGCATGGCATTTCTCACCGACGCCATCATGCACCGTATGGGTCTGCACGGCAAGGCTTTCATCCCCATCATCCTCGGGTTTGGGTGCAATGTACCCGCAGTCCTGGGGACACGGATCATGGAACGCGACCGGGACCGCTTCATTGCCGGTGTGCTCGCGACGCTCGTCCCATGCTCAGCGCGCACGGTCGTCATCCTGGGACTTGTGGGCGCCTTCATGGGTTTCTGGCCCGCGCTGTCGTTGTACATCATCAGTCTCATCATCGTCTTCATCGTCGGGCGCGTGTTGAACCGTTTCATCCCGGGTACCAATCCCGGGCTCATCATGGAGATGCCCAAGCTGAAGTGGCCGCCCTTGCGCATCACGTTCAAGCAGACCTGGTTCAGGCTCAAGGACTTCGTGGTCTTCGCGTTCCCCATCATCGCGGCCGGCTCCATCGTCCTCTATGTTGTCGACAAACTGGGGTGGCTGATTCCTCTCACGACATGGGCGGCGCCCTTCACTCAGGGTGTCCTGGGGCTCCCTCCTGTGGCGCTGGTCGTCCTCATCTTTGGCGTCCTGCGCAAGGAGCTTGCACTCATCATGCTGGCCACGCTGATGCATACATCCCAGTTTGGGACAGTCATGACACCTCAGCAGATGTACGTTTTCGCCCTGATCGTCATGCTGTACATCCCCTGTGTCAGCACTATCGCTGCACTGAAACGCGAGTTCGGCAATCGCCGCGCGGCGCTCGTCAGTGTGGGCGAGGTCGTGCTGGCGCTCGTCCTTGGCGCCCTGGTTAACTGGGGCTGGAACCTGGTGTCGCTCATGCGCTAGGCGGAAGAATGACGACATGCTGCCATCTTGCAGGATCCTGGTGCTTCACGATCCTTTGACAAAACAACGCCGAGGGCAATACTGTGCGAGGAGAGTGGCACAATGACACGGGAAGACCGGGTGAACGGTTGGGTCATCTATTGAACAATGTTGAATCATCGACTGTCTAATAACGGGTGATATGATGAGAAAATTAAAATTGATTTCCTGCCTGATCGTGGGCTTGCTGTGTTGTTCGCTCCTGACACCGGTCGCCAATGCGGCATCGACGTTTGCTGCCGATCTGGACCTCTACACGAGTGGTAACAAGATAACTTCAGATGCTGCGCACGAGCTGGCGGCCTACGTCACCGCTGAACTGCTCTTTGCGCGCTCAGTCAAGGGGACTACGCCACAGTACCGTCTCCTCGTCCGCACCTACCTGACTGCGCTCGATCAGGTGAACAGCGCAACCCGACGTATTGTCCGGGACCAGCATACCAGTGACCGCCTTCTCGCCGACGTCCTCGCACTGGCCGGCGACAAGAGCATAGAAGCCGCATGGATACTCCTGAAGAGAGGTACTGCAGGACAGGAGCGTTTCCTGACGACCATCACACGGACCCGGCTTCTTGTGGCCAAGTGCGAGCTCCTGCATACCCAGCTGACGGGGATGGGGGGTAAGGAGGGCAGATGTTCGGCATCATTCCGGGCCTTATTACGGCTCGACTGACCGGACTGCTGGGCGGAGTCGTCGTCGCACCATTTGTCATGCTGTTTATGGTGCGCTACGATGCGTACCGTCTGCCCGTCAGGCTTTCCTGGTTCAAGGCATTCCTGGTGTCTGCCATCTCGTTTCTTCTGCTGTTCGGGCCACTGATCCTGCCTCGTACGACAGCGCTGCTGCGATTTTCGTTTATCCGAGGCACGCTGTTCCAGGAACTGCCGTGGGCGGTCCTCTGGTTCGTCGCAGCCTTCGTGCTTGCATGTCTGGTCGTTTCGGCGATGCTGGGACTGTCCTTCAAACAAGCCGTGTCATGGTGGAGCATCGCGCTCGCTGCGACATTGGCTGTCAGCTGGATTATGGCACTGGCCGTCGTCCTGCCGTACAGGTATTTCCTCCTGCCAAGTCTGACGGATTTCTTCTAGCATCGATGCTCTTGGATTTCGAGACGCTTATGAACAGTTGTGCAGATGAAATCTACACATACCTGGTCTCACGAATGGGCAACCGGTTCGACGCGGACGACGTCTTCCAGTCCACGTTCTTCAAGGTGCGTCGTTTCCTCCCGTCCTTTCGCGGCGATTCCAGCCCAACAACGTGGGTCATGAGGATTGCCATGAATGAAGCAAGCAGCTTTCGCCAGTGCAAGGGACGGGAGCTTCCCCTGCTGACCCCGGGAGACGCCCTGCCGCAGCCGGGTTCGGACGGGACGGGATATGACCCGGTGCAAGCCGAGACCGTACGGGACGTCGCAGCAGGCATGCGGCACCTCCCGAGCGACCTGAGAGACGTGTTGTACTTCTATTACTACAAGGAGATGCCCTACGAGAAGATTGCACAACTCATTGGGAAGCCCGTGGGAACCGTCAAATCGCGCCTCTTTCGCGCGAAGGAAGAGCTGAAGGCCTTCCTGGAGGCACATCGTGACCATGGAACACAGTGACGACGAGCTTGACCAGCTGCTTCGGACACACTATCACGCGGCTGTCGACGGCGTGACGGTACCAGAGCACCTCCTGCGCCAGGTCCTGACAGCAACCGAACCACAACGCGGGTGTACGGCCCGCTGGACGCCAGTCCTGGCCTTCGCTCTGGCCGGCGTCTCGTTCCTCATCATCCTCGCCTCCTCGCGCATTGTCGAGGTTCTGCTCAGCTTCTAGACTGCCGTCTCGTTGACAAGCTCTCCCTGACTCTCGTCCAGACCTGTCAGCGAGAGACCTGCGCTCCAGTTTGCATTTTCCATAGGCACGCTATAGTTTCTCTATGGAAAGGGCTTGCACACCGTGAAACCTGCCGAACGCAACATAACCAGGATATTCATTCTGCTCCGGTATGTCATCATTGCTGGAGGCAGCGTCTGGTGGCTTTTTGTCATGCTCAGTCGGTCCCCCCGGCCCATTGGGCTCATGTTTCTGCTTGGTATCCTTGTCACCGCGATCACCTTCAACGTTGCACTTGACCTCATAGACCGCTTTGCGCCTCGCAACCGCGCAGTGCGCGCCATCCTCCGGCACCAGATCCTCTTCGACGGCATCGCCATAAACCTCTTCCTGGGCGCGATGGGGAGTCCCCTGCTGATGGGCAGGCCCGCGTTCTATGGCGGAACACGCATCCTGCCGTTTGATATCAGTTTCATCGTCAGCGGCGCCTTCGTCCTCATTGCGTCCATCGTCCTGCAGAACGGGCACTTTCCCCTGTACCTGACGGCAGCCCTTGCCAGTCTCGTGGCAAGCCAGGAATTGTCGATTGCTCACCAGCAGGGCAGCAGCTTCATGCAAGCGCTCCGGTCAGCCAACTGGGGGGAAATCGGGGCAGAGATACTTGCTGTCGCGGGCGTGGGGATCCTGTCGTATGCTGCAGATAAACGTGTCAGGCGCAGGCTTCGCGCCATGGATACCCATGTTGCTGATGTCAATCGTGACAAGGAGCGCATGCAGGCTGCGTTCCACAAGTTGTCCTTCCTTACCGCCATTATCCGGGACATGGCCGCGTCTCAGGCCTATCAGCAGGTTCTGGAGGCCATCACGGACCGCGCGGCGCTGTTCTTCTCGGCCGACGACGCTATCGTTGCCACCATCGACGCGGACATGGAGAGCCTGTCCGTTGTCGCCGCCAAGAGCGAATATCACGAAGCTCTCTCGCACCTGCACATCCGGCGGGGACAGGGTATTTTGGGCAAGGTCTTCGATGGTGACACCCCCGAACTCATCAAGAACGCCCTGTTGGACCCGCGCGCCGTGCAGATCTATGGCACGCCCGAGGAGCCCGAATCGATGATGGCCACCCCTCTGCGCAAGGGCAGTCAGAAGTTCGGTCTCGTCTCCGTCAGCCGAATTGGCATCGAGAATCCATTCAACGAAGACGACCTCGCTCTGTTCACGTCGTTTGCGAACATTGCTGCCTCGGTGCTGGACAACGCCACGATGATGGAGGCAATGAAGCGCAAGAACTTCACCCTGACGGTCACCAACCAGCTGTCCTCCGCCATCGTCTCCCTCCTGCCCTTCGACGAAGAGATCAATAACTCCCTCTCCATCATGAGCAACGCGTTCCAGCTGTCGCGCATCAATCTGCTGATGGTGGAAAACGATCGCTTCACCCGGTTCTTTGCAGTGCCGCCGTCCAAGTCCCCTGTCCCACCCCAGGAGATCATTGCCCGTATGAACAATGGAGCAGGCGCCATTGGACAGGCGCTTCGTGAGCGAGCAATCGTCAATGTCCCCAACACTGCCGAGTATGCCAATTACATCATGGCCGATGAGGCCACGCGAAGTGAATTGGCCATCCCGATGAAGAATGCGGAAGGTCGGGTCACCGCCGTGCTCAGCCTGGAAAGCGGCCAGAGCGACTACTTCACCAGCGACGTCTCCGCGGACGTCCTGTCGGTTGCCGGAGAGGTTCAGGGGTTCCTGCAGGGAAGACTGATGTGGGAAGAAGTCAAAGAGCAGCGCAATATCCGCGAAGCCATCAACAGGGCGGAACTGGAAAACATCGACGTCTCGACCGCCGAGCAGGCAACAGCGCATCTCAGTCGCCTTCTGCGACGAATCCTGCCCGGGCCAGGGAGTGTCATCCTGCTGGAAAACGAGGGCAACACGGCACACCCCTGGATTGCCATCCGGGCCGCCGGCCCGGAAGAGAGCGAACCTGTCCATGTCTTGGAAAGCGAGCTGCGAGCTCGACTGGATATGACACACTCGCTGTCGCGCTCGGTCACCGGCCTGTTGCAAGGCCGCGACCTGCTGGTGCATCAGCTTGACTTTGAGCAACGCCTCGTCGGCTTCGTCATCGTGGGCATCGGAGAACACAGGCTGCTGACAGTCAGCGAAACCAGTGCATTCGACCTCTTCATGGCCTATGCGGAGTCCATCATACAGAAGATCTTCGTGCAACAGCGCTCCGCCCTGCTTACAAAGTATCGACTTGCGGCGAGGGAACTGCTCGACGCCTCCTTCAAGCGCACAGATCTGCGGCAGTTCCTGGCTGCCACGGCTCACAAGCTGCAGGATGTCATGGAGGCGGACGCATCGGCATACATCCCCTTCGAAGCAGGGTCCAGACGGCTGGTTGTCAGCAAAGCCGACATCTTCGGGTTCACTCCCGAACCCGGGGTCGAGCCGGGTATCCTGGGCGAAGCGTTCAGCAGTCCCAGCCTTGCGGTCATCCACGCTGAAGTCTCGGACACGATGGTCCCGCTCGCCCCAGGAGCCATGACCGAGCTGACCCTCCGCATGACACTCGAAGGCGTTCTCTATGGAGTCCTGTACGTGGCATTCAAACGCCCCGTGCTTCTGACAGACGAAGAGCGGCACATGGTGGAGGCGTTCGTCTCAGACTGCAGTCTGGTCGCCGAGAACATCCTTTACGTGCATCGCATCGATGAACTCTCGGTGACCGACGAGTTGACGGGCCTCGGCAACTACCGCGCGTTCGTGACACACTCCACGGAACAGTCGGAACGCACAGCGCGATTTGGTGAAGTGTTCTCCCTCCTGTTCTTCGATATCGACGACTTCAAGAAGTACAACGACACTTATTCTCATCTGGATGGCAACCTCGCCCTCCAGGGCATCGCAGACATCCTGCGCCACAGCATCCGGACTGTCGATTCAGCCTACAGATACGGCGGCGAGGAGTTCGTCATCCTGATGCCGGGGGCCTCTCCCACCGACGCGCACAAGGCCGCCGAGCGTATTCGCGCGTCCGTCGAACGCAACAGCGCTCGTGACCACCGCCACTTCCGTACCGTGGTCACGCTGAGCGGTGGCGTCACAAGCTTCGAGGCCCGCGTGTCCGACCCAGAGAATCTGCTCCTGCTCGCCGATCTTGCAATGTACCAGGCCAAGAAAAGGGGCAAGAACACCATTTACGTCCTGGACAGCCTGGCCAGCCAGAAGCAGGCTGAGCCGGGACCCCCGGAATAGAAAGCCGTTTGCTGCCCGTTCGTTGCATCTGGGGACGTTTTCCCTATACTTGTTCTGTTCGTGTTCCTACCATGCGGAGAGGTGGCTGAGCGGCTGAAAGCACTCGCCTGGAGAGCGAGTAGGTGGGTAACCCCTGCCTCGTGGGTTCAAATCCCACCCTCTCCGCCAGTCTGGAACCGTCCATGTCTGTGGTCAGATGCTCACGTCGGATCAATTCAAGCCCTCCCACGCACAGATACGATACTGTCGTCTTTGAACTCAAAGGCTTCATTTGAGCATATGAGCGGCCAATTGAGGTGACCTGATGGCACAGTACGCTTGCACTGAACTCAAGAAGCGACGGATCCTTGCCGCTATGTTCCTGACCATGTTCATCGGTCTCCTCGGGATCGACGTCATCATCCCGGTCACGGCATCCCGATGAAATGGATCCGATTGCAGGAACGACGCCTCCTGCCTCTTCGTGACGTCGGCATGGCTGGCCAGGCCACCCTCGCCATGATTGCAGCCAGCTTCAACGTCACTGAGACATTTGTCCTGCCCGGAACCGCGTACCGTCATGCCCTTGCGGGAGCAAGAACGCTGGCTGACGCCCGGCGTGCGCTGGAGAAGTATGACTTCTCTGCCGACACTTCCTCCTTCACCCGGCTTGTCGAATCGGTCGGTCCCGACATCATGGAACGATGCTCCCCGGTCGTGCCACAAGCCTGGTCCTGGTTCGACCCTGCGACCTTCGACACAGTGGGGATATTCCGCGGACTCGCGGAGCTGCAAGACGGCATCCGGGAATCATGGCTGCGACTTCTGGACATTCAGACGATCCAGAGAGCCCGTGACGCCGGCATGACGGAAGCCGAGTACCTGTCGACCGCATCCATGGCGGTCCTCGTACAACGCGCCGAGCTCCACCCCGGACTCTCGGGCCGCGCCTGGTCGCCGAATGCCAGCCTTGGGGAGTTGAATGCCATAGTGCAGTGCACACTGGGGGCAAGCGATGGTGAAACCGCTGCCTGGGAGTGGACTGTCAGCACGACCGGAGAGGTCCTCCGCCGGCCAACGCCATCACCCGCTGACGAACGTCCAATTATCCAGTCTGCGCGCCTGGCCGTGCTCCTCGGCGACCGCATTGCCATGCCCTGCACCCTCGACTGGATCTGGGATGGTCAGGAATTGACGTTCCTGTCTGCCCTTCCTGCCCCAGCACACCTTGGCGCACGAACGTTCTCACGACGTTCACTGGCTCGTCTGGCACCACATCCACTGGGTCCGATGGCAGCCGGTATCGTCGTCGAACTTCTCCACGATTTGTTGCAGGACGCCGGGGCACTGCTGCTCGGAAACCGGGCACCATCGGTTCCACCGGATGTCGCAAGAGAGTTCGACGGTTCCGTCTACATCGACTTGACCTTCGCCCGCTACCTGCTCGACCACGCAGGGCTGCCGCCAGGCGCACTGGACGACGTGCTGCTGCAGCAAACAACTGCCGGCATCAAGCTGCCCGCCGAGTCGTTCATCCGTCTTCCACGCGCGTCCCGGGCAGCGGTAGCTGTTCGGCTTGCCGTGCCCCGCCTGCAGCGATGGATCAGCGACAACAGTACCCGCCTCGCAGAGCTGGACAGTGCCCAGGTCGATGCCCTGACCAGCGACGAGACGCTGACCAGCCTGCAACAGCTGTTGACCTTCACGCGTCCTCTCGTTCTGGACCTCCTCCTGCTGCTGGTTTCGTCTTCGTTCCGGGCAGACGATCTGAAGCGTGCGCTGGCACACCGCGGCATTCAGGACCGCTTCGTCGAGGCACTGGAGGCAGCCGGCGACACGGCCGGCCTGGACCCGTGGACGCACCTCGACCGCATCGCAGCCAGGGTCTCCGACGATACCGCGCGCCTCGCTGCCGAAGCGATGGCGAAGGGTGATTCCGAACAGGCCCTGCGCGCCCTGTGTACAGACATCACCGTCGAGCGCGATCTGGAAGCCTTCCTGCGGACGTTCTCCTTCTTCAGGACATCGATCGTGGACGTTGGATCTCCGACCCTGCAGGAACGCAGCGACCTGCTTCCTGTTGCCCTGCTGCGGGCACGCGAAACTGGAGCGGCGACTCGTGTGGAAGCAGCCCGTGATCCGCTCGCCTGGCTGGATTCGCTGCCCGGTGGCAACGACGTCCTGCTCAGGAAGAGGTACCAGGCGATGATACGGACGTCCGCCGTTACCGAAAAGGCCTGGTTCTACATCGCCAAGTCGCTGTCACACGCCCGGATGCTCCTGCTGCACGCGGGGGATCTTCTTGTCGCAGAGAGGACAGCTTGACCGTCGCGACGACGTCCTGCTGCTCAAACGCGAAGAACTGGCACAGGACGGGGATCTCAGGAGCAATCGTCGCCGAACGCGCAGCCCTCGTCCAGAGTAACATGACAGCGACAGCGCCAGAGGTCATCGTCATCGAGTAGGAACGATCAGTCGCGTTTGAAGGGCAGCTTGGGGACCAGGTAATTCACGAAAGCTCCAAAGTTGCGCGTCTGCATATAGATCGTGCCCGGTCCGGTGAGATCCACGACCAGACCCTCACCAGAGAACAGTGTCTGCTTCAGACCTCCGACCGTCCGGACGTGGTACCCCATCGTCGCGTCGAAGGCGACCATATGGCCGGTGTCCATGACCAGCTGCTCTCCCGGAGCAAGTGTGACCGCATGGATGGCACCGTAGCTGGACATGAAGAACATGCCCACGCCGGTCGCCTTGAGGACAAACAACCCCTCACTGGAGAAAAACGTCCGGGCGCCGCCCCACTTGGTGTCGAGCTCGATCGTCGGAGACGACGCAAGAAATGAGCCTGACTGGACGAACAGGCTCTCGCCCCTCATCTCGCGAGCTGCAATGTCCCCCACCATGGTTGGAGCGAATGTTACTGTGCCAAGTCCATCCTGAGCCGTGAACGTGTTCTGGAACATGCTTTCCCCGCCAATGGATCGCTTCAGTGCACCAAAGAGACCACCCTTGGCCCCTGTGTCCATCTTGACGTTCGGCGTCATGCTGACCATGGCGTCCGATTCGGCGAGGATGGACTCGGACGGGTCGAGCTGCAGCCCGAGTAAGGAGTAGGACGGCTGATACATGATCTTGTACTGCATGAGTACCTCCTGTCAATTGGGTGCAGCTTCAGGTGTGCTGCCCCTGCATGCAGGGTATCGGGGGTCGGTTCGTTGTCAAGCAGCCCGCACCCTCTGTCATTCCCCCCCCCCGAGCCCTTTTGTTCAAGGCGAGGGGTGCTTCTCCGCGAAGGCGGGAATCCACGTCTCCGTCTCAGGCACTGAACTTACCAGCTGACCCCATATCAAAGGCCCCGCAGGCGAGCCCGGTTCGACTCTACCCACGGGGCCTTGACTTGCCCCCCTGCACTTTACGTACAGGGACTCATTTCGCTAATTGGTTATCCCGCTGTCTGAACTTCGGTTACAGTAACGGTGATCGGGACAGCAATCGGATCGACTGCATCAACATAGCCGGTCGGCATCGTCCAGACTGCCGTCAAGATGTAGTCGCCTGTTGTTGTTCCGTCAAACGTTCCGGTCCAACCAGTGATAGTTGCATCTACAGGTGTCGTTCCATCTGTCACTGTCACTGTTGTTGGAAGCTTGCCGCTTGCCGTCAATGCGGCCAGATCTACCAGGTGCTCATCAACTGTTAAATCTACTGGCGTCAATGCTGTGAAGCCGGTGATCTCTACAGGTTCTGCTTCGGTTACGTATACCACCCAGTCCTTGGTGGTGATGCCGTCTTCTGCGGTGACTGTATAAGTTACGTCGCCGGTGAAGTCGTTGGATGTTACACCGCTTTCCTGGTCATCTACACCTATCTGTATGGATTCGATAGCATCTGATGTGGTGAAGGTGGCTACCAGGTCGCTCGGGTCAGTGCCGTTGGCTACCTCGATGTCAATGGTGCCGGCGACGCTGTCGATGACGGCGGGGCCGGTCTGCTCAGGGAAGCTGTAGGTTAGAATCTCAGCTAAAGTGCTTGCATATTTTGTGATGGCTCCAATGGTGATTGATCCATCAGCCGCTACCGTCACAGCGATGGTTGCTGTATGGCCTGAACCATCATCAACTGTGATCGTGGCTGCTCCTGCACCTACTGATGTGATTGTGACAAAGCCAGGAGCCGTGGTTAAATCTGTTGTTGCAACTCCAGGAGTATCCGAGACAGCGCCTGTTCCTACTATGCCTAAAACAGGAACAGTATTTGCTGTCGAGCTGTCTGTTGTTGCCACAAAGACTGGCTCTACTTCGGTTACTGCGATTGCATCACTGAACTGTACTGCCGAAAGTGTTGCATCCACTTCAGCAACACCGATATGCGTACCGTCTAGTACTGCGATGCTGGCACCGGTTGTTACTGCTGTCCAAGCATTCAGGTCATCTCCCACGTTTGGTGTTGGTACGGCAAATGCATCCTCTGAAATCGTGTATGCAAATATATTGCCAGAAACACTTGGTAGGCCCAGAGTGATCAGGGTATTGGTGTCATTCGCAGGATCATCTGCGAAGATCAAGCCATTTGCCAATGCTGGTGCTGGAGTTAGTGTGCGTATGCTGTTATTTGTTACCGGCCGGTCTGCAAACGCTGCAAGTACGCCACCGTCTTCCGCTGTTAATGTTCCTGCGTATCCAAGTGTCACTACTTGTCCGTGTAGTACTGGTGTTGTAAGTACCAGAACGATGATCGTTGAATCTCCAGGATATAAGGATGCTGTTGTTACGTCATCCACGACTCCATCTAGTGTTACTATGAAGTCAGTTGGCGTCGCTGACGGGTCTGACATTGCCTTGCTGAAGGTTACAAGTATACGCATGCCATGGAGCGCAGCAACCGCATCCGTTACTGTTGGTGGTTCTGCTGTAATTGTTACTGTTGCTGCCGCGGGGGCTGTGAAGCCTGCTGCAAACGCCGCTTGTGCTGGTTCTACCGTGTAGTCTTGTCCGGGTGCACCAACTGTGCCATCTATGGTGATCGTTGCTACCGTATTTCCGACTGATAAGGCAACATCTGTGATATTCCCTAAGTCAGCTACATCGTCTCCTGCAAGTGTCCAGTTATCTGTATCGATACCCGTCACTGCATCAAATGTTCCTGTCGTCAGGGTGTAGGCGATTGTACTTTCAGTTTCGTTTGCTGCTGCTGTGCCCACTGCCGGTGCTGCTACTACTGCTGTTGTTGGATCACTTGTTACGGTGCCAGAGTAGCTGCCTGTCCCGGTTGCCACAACCTCGATGAAGCGACCTACCTCCCATGCAACTGGTGTGTAGGTGATTGATGTTGCTGCCCAACCAATGTCTGTATAGGTGCCATCTACTGTGTCACATATTGTCCACAGATAAGTTACTGTTGCAGCTGATGGTGTCAATGCGCCGGCGGTTAATACTTGACCTACTTCAGGTGTGCCAGTTATTGCACCGATCGCTGTGATCGCTATTGGTGCTGTCGCTGGGAATAGCACATCAAAGGTAAGTGTGTTGCCGGATACATCTCCTCCGGCTGTCGTTCCTACACTACTTACTGTTCCAACATCAGCGATCGGGGCTACTATGCCTGCTACTGGGAACTTGTAGCCTGCGGCAGAGGTAAGCTCGACTGTGGCTGTATATGCTGTTGCTGCTAGATAAGAATTATCGGGTGCTGCCCACGTTAGACCTGTTACGGTATACGTTGCTGCACCTGCTGCTAATGCTCCAAATACTTGCGGTACTGCACCTGTTACCGGTGCTACAAATCCAGTTACGCCTGCTGCTGCGATGTCTGTTGTTGCTGCTGGCAATACAGTAACAGTATAAGTTTTAGTAGTCAGGTCTTCTGCTGTAACGATTACCAGGTCACCTGATACAAGGTCTGTTGCCACAGTGGATCCATCAGCATTGTATACTTCAAAGGTTGCTCCTGCTGCTGGTGTGATTGTCCCCGCAAAGTTGCCAAGGAACTTGAGACGACCGGTCCCATCCCCAGAAACAGCCGCCTTCAGCTTCAAGCTCGCGCCGTCTGCCTGGCTGACGGACATCGACGTCAGCGTGGCGCCGGTGCTACCCACTGAAACCATTCCGGCCACGTTGTTGGCCATGATGACACCGACAGCCCCGCAGGCTGCGGCGTTATTGATCCTCCTGTAGAACCAGGTGGTGCCGCCGCGGTCGATCAGGGCTATCTTGCCGGTGAGATCAAGTCCGGCGAAATCGTCAGCGTCCCCCAAGCCGCAATAGACGTACGCGTAGCCTGCCCCCTCGTTGTCGCCCAAGGACGTGACCGGATTGGGCGATGCACTACCGACGATGTAGACGTAATCAGCAGCTGCGGTCGTCTCCGTGACGGCCGGACCATACTCTGCTTTGAAGGCCGCCAAGGTTGTTCCATTGGGAATATCTACGATAGTTCCTGCAGTATCATCCACTTTTCCGATTGTCGATGTCAAGGTGGCATCTGAACTTGCTGGCAATACACTAACAGTATAAGTTTTAGTAGTGACCAGGTCTTCTGCTGTAACTATTACCTTGTAACCTGATGCAAGGTCTTCTGCCACAGTTGCCCCATCAGCGTCGTACACTTCAAATGTTGCTCCTGTTGCTGGTGTGATTGTCCCCGCAAAGCAGCCAACAAGGAATATGAGACAACCGGTTCCATCTCCATCAGGAGCGGCCGCCTGCAGCTTCAAGCTCGCGCCGTCTGCCTGGCTGACGGACATCGACGTCAGCGTGGCGCCGGTGGTATCCATTGAAACCGATCCGGCCACATTGTTGGCGATGACGACGCCGACAGCCCCGCGGGCTGCAGCGTTATTGATCTTCATGTAGAAGTTGGTGGTGCCGCGGTCGATCAGGGCTATCTTGCCGGTGAGATCAAGTCCGGCGAAATCGTCAGGATACCCTACTCCATCTGCGGGAACGCGCCCCAAGCCGCAATAGACGTACGCGTAGCCTGCCCCCGCGTTGTCGCCCAAGGACGTGACCGGATTGGGCGACGTACTGCCGAGGGTGTAGACGTAATCAACATATGCGGTCTTCTCCGTGACGGCCGGACCATACACTGCTTTGAAGGCCGCCAAGGTTGTTCCATTGGGAATATCTACGATAGTTCCTGCATCATCATCTACTTTTCCGATTGTCGATGTCAAGGTGGCATCACTGCTTAGCCACTGTGCATAGAGTATCCAGTCGGCTCTAATGGCAAAGGTAGCATCCGCTGCGTAAGCGTCGCCGCCTCCAACTGCAACTGTGTTCCAGCCGCTGAAGGTGTAGCCCGTATAGAGCATGCTGCCCTGACCCAGGACGGTGACGGTGGCTCCAGCAAGATATGGACTGAAAGCGTCTGTCTGTGTCCCGGTTGTTCCGCCATTGAGATCATAGGTGACGGTGTAGGTGGTCGGTGCTGCTGTTGCTGTCATCGTTACTGATACATCTACATCTACACCAGCTACTGTTACACTACCCCCAGTGATGGCATCAAAGCCTTCTGCTGTTACGCCGTAAGCGTAGGTCCCATCTGCTAAGTTGGAGAAAGTTGCTACACCACTTCCGTCTGTTAATTTTGTCTCGTTAATAGTGAGATGTGCTCCAACAATTCGGTCAGTTCCATTGGTTACGGTAAAGGTCACTGCGTAGGCTGGGATCTCTTCAAACTCTGCGGTCACTGACACTGCATATGCTGGCATGGTAAATGTGTATGATGTGCCAGTCCCTGTAAGTGTTGCAACCTTTGCTGTACCATCATTGTAGTTAGCTTTTAATGTTTCCGCTTTTAATTGCATCCCATCTTTTATTACAACTGTTAATCTTACTGTTGCGCCTGCTACTGCTGGTGATGTTGCTATTGTTACTGTACTTGTTGCATCGCCTTCTACTTTTATGATTGTGCCGAGGGTTACGGCGTACGTTGGTGCAGTCACGCCCACCGCTGCATCAATAATCCCTTGTACTGCATCGATTCTGCCTTGGAGATCTGTTTTTGTTGTAGCTGGTGGTACGACCCGAGGCGGCTGCCAACGTCGACGAGCTTGAGACACTCGACTACGGCGGCTGTCCAACCGATCCGAAGGGAGCCTGGGCTAATGTGGAGGAGAACCTGAATGCGTGCGAATAGTACAACCACGACCAGTCCTGGTCGCCTTCGCGCGCTGTCACGTCGATGGCCTGCCGGAATACTACTGCAATTATTGACCCGGCGGTCCGGATGGTCAGCACAATTTACGAACTTTTCTTTCAAGTACTAAAAGTTATTTTGGCAACCGTTTCAGTTTTGTCAAGCCCCTCTGTTCAGGCAGTATCCATCGCACATTCGGCCGTACAGCACCGCCGAGGCAGCTTCAATACAATGTTGTTGACACGCCAGCGCTCGAGACACAGCCCGCGTCTTCTTCGACTTATCCAAGATGGAGATAAAGGAGGACAGAATGGATTTCCGCCTGCGCCGAAAGCACCCCTTGCATTGGAAAGAAATGCTCGGGAAATACACCCCTCGGATTGAACAAAAGTCCTCGGGGGGAATGACGGAGGGCACGGTGCCGTTGGCTCCTGCACTTCCGGCGCTACAATGCACGTGGAGGTGATGCCATGCAACTAGAGCTGGTAGCAGTCACGAAGGACGAGGACATGAACGTCATCATCGGGCAGACGCACTTCATCAAGAGTGTCGAGGACATCTACGAGGCTGTGGTGAACGCCGTGCCGGGCGTGAAGTTCGGGCTCGCGTTCAACGAAGCATCGGGGGTCTGTCTGGTGCGGTGCGCCGGAACGGATGATCACCTGATCGCACTGGCCCGGGATAACGCCCTGGCCATCGGCGCAGGACACATCTTCATCCTGCTGCTTGGGAATGCCTACCCGATCAATGTACTCAACGCCATCAAGACTGTGCCGGAGGTCTGCAACATCTTCGCCGCAACCGCAAATCCGCTCAAGGTTGTTGTCGCTGACGATGGAACCGACCGCGGCATCCTGGGCGTCATCGACGGAGAGAAACCGAAGGGCGTCGAGAGCGACGGCGACGCGGCGGACAGAAAGGCCCTGCTGCGACAGTTCGGCTACAAGTTCTGAGGCAATCTACACCAGTCTGTGACAACCGGCCAAGCTCGGTGTCACAGACTGGTGTCGCGTCGTTCGACTAGAATCCCCTGGATGCGAGGACGACAATGAGCACGATCGTCCCGATCAGCCAGACCCCCGTCATCGTGCCTCCGATGACGAGAGACTTGTGCGCGCGGTGCCTGTCTGAATCGGCTCCCCCGACAAGATCGAACATGTCACGGGCTTCGCGTGCGAACAGGACCGCGAGAAGACCGAGAACAATGCCGGCCACCGGAACGAACACGGACGCAACAGCGAAGTGCCAGGCAAGCGTCGCCAGCTCAGACTGGCGCTGCATGACACTACTCAGACGTATATGCGCGGGATCGAAGAACGTGTCGAGCGTGTGGTCCTGGGAGGTGTCTGCTGTCGCAGCTTTCGGCGCAGCAACATCCTCCTTGCGCGACCCAGCGACCGGTACCACCACGGGGGGTTGATCCTGATGTTTGTTCTTGTGCCTTCTGGCTCCCATATTCTTATCATATCAAATCATGGGGCAGAGTAAACCAGGCGTATCCGCGTGACCGGGGCGATCAGACGACCTCGCCAGTCTCCTCGCCCGTACCACGGATGATGTGATACCTGTTGACCAGAACGACACCAGGCTCCAACGACGCGCCCACGGAGCAGTACTTCTGGGCGGACAGCCGGATCGCCTTGACAACGTTGTCCGTCAGAGCACTGTCACTTGTCAGGTAGTAGTCGACGTAGATACGGGTGAACCGGTGGGGATGCTCCTCAGCACGTTCGCCGGACAGTTCCACACGGAATCCCGCATACGATTCTTTCATCTTGGCGAGGATCGACACGATGTCCATCCCTGTGCATCCACCAAGCGCCATCAGGAGCAGCTCCATGGGGTTGGACCCGGCCCCATGACCGCCACCCGATTCGGACGTATCCAGAACGACCCAGTGATTGGAAGGACCGCGTGCCACGAATGTGAGTCCTTCAGTCTGATGAACTTCGGCGTGTAACATGTTGTCTCCGGCCATGGACCACTCCTGGTAAATAAGTCGGCCGCCATGGGCCGCAGCTGTCAGTGTAACCCTGCGGGCGCCAGGTGCAAGATGAGTTCTTCAGGAAGCCAGAAGGGACTCGTCGCGAGTGATGACAGACCGCGGATAGGATATGGTTACGCGCGTGCCAACGCCCACCGTACTCTTGATGTCGAGATGACCACCTTCGATCTCCACGAGATCCCTGGCGATGGGAAGACCGAGGCCCAGACCTCCGCTCCTCTTGTTGCGCGAACGGTCGCCCCTGAAGAAACGGTCGAACACGTGAGCCAAGTCCTCTTTGGGAATCCCGGACCCGGTATCTTCGACGACGATGTTGACCCCGTGCGACCCAACGATTGCGCTGGAGAGGGTCACGGAGTGTCCCGACGGCGTGGCAGTGATAGCGTTGCTCAGCAGATTGGCCACCGCCCTGTCCAGAAGCTGACGATCAAGATGAACCCTCACGTTGGCCTCGAACTGGTGTGACAATAGAACTTCACGGACCGCAGCGATGGGGGCGAACCTCCGCCAGATATACCCCAGCACCTCATCAACATCGAAGTCCGACGCCTCGGGCGTGACGGCGTTGTTGTCGATCTGGGCAAGCTGCCGCAATTCGTTGATCATGATCTCGAGATTGGCCGTCTCCTGAGAAATCGCCTCTGCCGCCGAATGCAGCTCCTGAGGGCTGGAGATCAGTTCAGCATCGAGAGCTTCCATGTAGCCCTTGATGACCGTCACGGGAGTACGAAGCTCGTGAGACAGGTTGGAGAAGAGTTCCTGCTCCACCTCATCACGGCACTTCAGCTCGTGTGCCATGTGGTTGAGCGAGTTGGACAACTCGGCAAACTCACGCAGTCCCTGGTTGTCCGAGATCTGTGCATCGTAGTCGCCATGGCCGATGCGGTCGGCGAATCCGGCGAATCCGGAGATAGGCTGAGAAAAGCGTCGCGTGAACCAGCTCGCCACGCCGAGTGCGATCAACATGACGGCGCATCCGCCGATCCATACAGAGAGACGCATCATGTCATGGAACTTGAGATACGTGGCAGTCAGCAGATAGGTCTTCGGCTCGATGACCATCGACTCGATGCCGAAGGGCGACCCATATCCACCGGAGAGGAAGGTCTTGAATGCCCGTATGAAGAAGGCGTCCGCTATACTGATCGATAGCACCATAACCAGCACCAGAAGCGCAGCGTAGCTGAGGATCAGCCTGGTATAGAAGCTGGACGTCTTCTTCAACAGGTCACGTTACACCAGGATACGGTATCCGACTCCGTAGATAGATTCGATGTACGTCGGGTTTCCGGGGTCGTCCTGGATTTTCTTGCGGATATTCTTGATGTAGGCATCGATGGTACGGTCGAAGACTTCGTCATCGCTGCCGCCGTAGATCTCTTTGATGAGGCTGGAACGCGAGACGGGTTCACCGTTGGCTTTAACCAGCAGTGTGAACACCTCGAATTCCTTGGGGGTGAGCATGATGTCCTTACCCGCCTTCACCACGCGGTGCTTGCCCGGATAGACGACGATGTCCTTGAAGACCAGTTTCTCCACCGGTGCCGTGTCAGCCAGTCGCTCCCAGTCATACCGCCTGAGCGCCGCCTTGATGCGAGCCATGAGTTCACGCGGGCTGAAGGGCTTGGTCACATAGTCATCTGCGCCGATCTCCAGGCCTTCAAGCTTCTGGATCTCATCGCTCTTGGCTGTCACCATGATAATTGGCACGGTCGACTTCTTGCGGATCTCGCGGCAGACCTCCTCGCCGTTCAGTTCGGGCAGCATAAGGTCCAGGATCACGAGATCAGGTTTCTGCTCGTCGAACAGGCGCAATGCTTCGCGCCCGGTGGCAGCCAGAATAGGTTCATAGCCTTCTTTCTGCAGATAGAGCTTCTCGAG
>NZ_QXIU01000229.1 GCF_003570935.1 Candidatus Cryosericum odellii | reverse complement strand
AATGGCGCGCATCGGCTCATGCAGGATGCAAGACCTGCGCTCCAATCCTGCCGTCCCTGGATATGCAAAAACCCCCATGAAGGGGGCAACATGAAGAGGTAGCATGGATTCCCGCCTGCGCGAGAATGACGGAGACTGTTACACTTCGGGACGGTTTCGCTTCCTGGCCGTCACCGAGTTTCAGCGTCAGGTCTTGTTGCCGCGATCACGGTGACAACACGTCGATAGTAGTCTCTGATGCTGGCGACAGCAATATCAATGTCGACGCCAATGTGGCACGATGCAGCCAGAGCTACGTACGGCCTTCTCCAGGAACCTGGTGGATCCGGAAGGCTCTCTGGAATCGGATGAGTATCTCTGTGGCTGAACGTCGCCAACACTGCTGCCGTGGCACCTTCAGGTTCAAGGCTCCCCGTTTCAAGGAGCAGTAGCATGTCAACAAGGTCCTTGACGCGGTTGTTGTCGCGCTTGCCTGCACGCGGCATGGTATAGGCATGCAGCTTTTCTGCGAACTGCTGCTCCAGGCTTGTCGTGGTCAACGGGGATGCCTCGATACCAGCAAAGCCAAACCAGTCTTCACCTGTTGTGACGCGAAGGGGTTCGAGGACAACGTCTCCAACAGCAACATCGACATGGAACGTAACGAATGGTCGGCCTCCCAGCATCGAGCGAACGGGGAACCTTTCTCCGCCGTAGAGTGGCCCGTCGAGGTCCATCATCGACTCCCCCACTTGAAACTCGAGCCAGTCATCTGCTGAGCGTGAAGCAGCCTGCTGCAGCATCCGTTGCAGAGTCGCGTGGTTGTCGGAACCCCTAGCAAGGCTGGTGTTGAGAGCGAGATCAATATCGCGGGTCGCCCGGGCGGATCCAATCGCCAGTTCCAAAGCATGTCCACCCTTGAGAATCCATTTGTTGACCCCATCGTGCTGTATGCGAGTGACAAATCGGTCAAAGGCGACTTGCTGGCGCAGGCGTTGCAGATCCTCACTATGATCCAGAGCCCTTTTCCTGAGCCGGTCCTCAAGAGCCTGGCGGAAGGACACCGCGTCACTATAGTACTGAGGGCTGTTCATCAAGAGACAAGACTCCGCACGATCTCCACGAAGAAAGACGACGGGTTCAACTTGGCAGCTTTGGTTAGATCGTCCCGCTCCACGAGTCCGCGTTGTAGACCTTGGCGGATAGCCTGCTCAAGAAGGTCGGCAGAGATGGCCGCAGCAGCGGCAACATCGATGATCGTTCTCAGGGGACGAGTGACGCTGTACCCCTCCATCATCTCAATGTCGGCCGGCTCGAGCGTTGCACGATGGATGACAAGGATAGCGGGCGTCCTGGTCGACCTCCTGAATGACGGGGGGACTGTCATATGAAGATTGACAGGCATGACATCCGAGAGTTCGTGAATGGACAGGGCCGTCTCGTGAGAAAACACACCCTGAGGCTTGCCCTTTCTGTCACGTGACCAAAATGACCACAGCACAAGGTCCGGTCGATCAGCCGCCGTGTAGTCGGCAATGCGGTAGACGCCATATCCCTCTCGTATCCAGTTTCCGGTCTCACTCTGGTAGTATTGTGAGGGATATGAATAACCAGCCTCAAGAGCCTGTCTGGCAGTGAAATATCCCTGCTGGCGGGAGGCAATGCTCCGTATGTTGCGTTCTGATTCCTGTGTCTTTCCCATTTGCACAACCCTTAACATTTTCTTAAGTATTGTGCAATTCCCCGAAAAATCAACACACTCCATACTACTTCTTGAAACGTTGCTCGGAGACTGTTACACTTCGGGACCGTCCCGAGATTGTTACACCTCAACGCATGGATTCCCGCCTTCGTGGGAAGGACGGGTCAGGGGCCATCCGCTGAACATTCCGGGGGCGGCTCTCCGTAGAGAGCCGCCCCGCTTCTCTTCTTGTCTAAATCGTGTGCACCGCCGTCAAGAGGCTTCTGGCAGCTACCCCATATAAACGAGTTTGAAGTCGGGAGTTCCCAGCATCGACTGGTGGAAGTTCTTGATGTGTTTGCTCAGGAGCACCGGGTTCGTGTAGAAGTAGATTGGAATAATGGGCATATCGGTCATCAGGATCTTCTCTGCGGCATGCAGGATCGCCATGCGCGCCTTTGGGTCGACAGTTGCCTTTTCCTTTGCGATGAGAGCGTCGTAAGACTTGTTGCCCCAGCCACTGTGGTTGTTTCCGCCATGGGTGACCCACATGTCCAGGAACGTGTTGGGATCGATGTAGTCACCAAACCAGTCCGAACGCGCGACATCGTAGTTGAGTTGCTCTCGATCATTCCTGAAGACGCCCAACTCCTCGCTCCTGAGGGTGCAGGTGATACCAAGGTTCTTCTTCCACATCTGCTGGATCACCTCGCAAACGGTTTTGTGTGCGTCGGAAGTATTGTAGAGCAGCGTGAAGGCAGGGAAGCCCTTGCCATTGGGATAACCGGCCTGAGCAAGCAGTGCCTTTGCAGTCACGATATCGTCGTCCTTGTAGTATGAACCACCCAACGTGCGGAAATCCTTGCCAGGAAGCGCGTCTGGCATACCATAGGGAACAAAAGCCAGCGCGGGAACCTCCCCGCCCTTCGTGATGGACTGCGTGATGCCCTTGCGGTCGATCGCCAGAAGCAAGGCCTTGCGAACGCGGACGTCGTTGAACGGCTTCTTGGTGACATTGACCGTACAGTAGTATGTCGCAAGGGACGGAAAGATCTTTACATCGCCTGAAGCAACCAGCTTGGGCAACTCAGAGAGGGGTACGTAAGCCGCCGCGTCCAGCTGACCGCTCTGATACATCGAAAGCGCAGTCCCCTCATCTTCGACCATGAGGTAGGTGATCTTCGTGAGTTTGACCTTGTCCCTGTCCCAGTAGGTCGGGTTCTTCACAAAGACCATCTTGTCGTTGTGTGACCACTCCGTGAGGTTGAACGGTCCATCGGTCACATAGGTCTTGACATTGGAGGTCCACTTATCATTTGTGCTGACAACGGCCTTGCAGACCGGCATCAGCTGTTCGACCGCCCCCAAGCTGAGGAAAAAGGGGGTGGGGGACTGGAGATAAACCTTGAGCGTCTTGGCAGTCAATGCCTTGACGCCGACGTTCTTGCTGGGGTCGATCTCTTTCGCCATGTCCGGAACGGGGACGTCGTTGCCCCCTACTTTCTTCGTCAGAAGATTTCCTTTGGCGTCGACAGCCTGAGCATAGTACTTGCTACCGACCTTGACAGACATGTTGAATGCCTCACCACCATACACGTAGTAGAGCATGTAGGCGTATGGGGAAGCCAATTCCGGGGTGAGTACGCGCTTCCACGCATATTCGAAGTCATACGCTGTGACAGGCATTCCGTTCGTCCAGTACGCATCGCGAAGCGTGAAGATGTAGGTCTTCTGGTCCTTGGAGATCGTCCAGCTCTTCGCAATCGCCGGCTGCGGCATGTCCTTGTTGTCAAGGCGCGTCAACCCATCAAAGACCTGCTGTTCGATGTTGCCTGCTTCAAGGCTGGTTGTAAGGGCTGGATCGATTCCTTCGGGCTCAGCCCCCAGGTTGTACGTTACCTCCTGAGCAACTGCTTTTGCTGACGGTACGACAGACAGTCCACCAAACAACGAGACCAGAAATACAGCTACCAAGACAAGTGATACTGCTTTCCTCATGCAGTAACCTCCCCTTTCCCAACAGGATTTGTCGCACGTGCGACTAATCTTGATGCTATCAATTGACGGGATAAATACAACAGCGCGGGAATGACGGAGCTCCATGACATGCAGAACGGCCGCAAGTATGCGGCCGCTCTGTTATTCGAGACTATCCTGACTGGTTTCTACGTTATAAGGGGGGTTTCATAGGCGGCGGCATTTCGATGGGTGCAGCCGGTTTCTCGGGGGACTCCATGGGTTCCGACATGCTCTTGCGTCCAACCGGGTTCTCGATGTACTTCTTCGGATCGCCCTCGAACGTCTTCTTGCACGCCTTGCTGCAGAACCCATAGGTCTTGCCTTCGAACGTGGACGTCTCGACGTCCTCAATCAACGTGAGAGCCATTCCGCAGACAGGATCTACTTTGTTGACACACAACGGTTTGTCCATTCCAGCCTCCTCGGCCAATGATATGCCATGGTGCATAGGTTACCGGAATCCGAGGTTTCCTCGGCGACGTTGGTCTCTTGC
>NZ_QXIU01000228.1 GCF_003570935.1 Candidatus Cryosericum odellii | reverse complement strand
GAGGAGGTATCTGCTATGAAGTGGGGAAGCAAAGTCACCGCCAGTGCCGTTTCGATTGCCACCATCATCCTGTCCATCCTTGCCATTATGAAGTGGCATTAGCCACCAACCTGACAGCATCGATCCCTGTAGCGTTGTTGACAAACATGAGTCTGGAAGCACAATTAGTGGCACCGATCGATGCTTGACGTCGCGTCGGTGGAGGTCTGCTATTGAGTGATCGTGTCTCTTCTCGCGTAATTGTCTACATATGTGCGGTTGCATTGGTAGGCGTAGCCGTGGTTGTGTTCAGCCCGAGGCTCTTGGGGGGCACACCCGGGTTCTCCTGGTTTTGGGTCTGCCTCTACCTTGCAGTCGGAATCCTCGTGGACACGTTTCCTATCGTGTTCTACGCTTATGGTGTGTCGAAGGTGGAGATCGTGGTTTCAGAGGCTGTCATCTTTGCTGTGGCTTGTCTGTTTCCACCCCAAGTTGCTGCAGGCATTGCCGTCATTCAGACACTGGTGAGCGATCGCCTGACACACAAAGAAGCGATCAAGAGCATTTTCAACATGGCCTTATATGCCATAGCAGTTGGTGGAGCAAGTCTCGCGTATCATCGTTTTGTGGACGTCTCGCTGGACTTCCTGGCCATGGAGAACGTGCGGGCACTTGTACTCTCAGCCGTGTGGTTTCTTGGAAGTGAGTACCTGCTTCTTGCCGGCTTGTTTTCGCTGCTATCTCGCGGCAGCTTCGTCCGCACACTGGGTTCGCTCGTGAGGACGACATGGCTTACCAACCTGACGTTGCTTCTTCTCGGGATAGTCATCATGGTTCTGTACTGGCAGAACCCATGGACCGTCCTGTTTCTGGTTCCTGTCTTCGTAGTGTTGTACTATGCTCTCAAGAGAGAGCAGACGTTGCGGAGTCAGACACAGACAATTCTTGAGAAGCTGGTCGATGTCCTTGAGAGCAAGAGTCCCGAAACCGCACAGCATTCAAAGCGCGTGCGGGCCTGGGTCGACGATATGTGCGATGAACTTGGCATGGAGAGTTCGGAAGCCGATATGGTTCTGCAGGCTGCCGTGTTGCACGATTTGGGGAAGGTCGGACTGGACGACAACTTGCTGCGCAAGCCCGGTCTCAGTGCAGAGGAGTTTCATCAGATCATGGGGCACTCCGCGGTGTCTGCCAGCCTGCTGGAAGGCCTGACGCTGTTTCAGGGCGGACGGGATATCGTCCTGCACCACCATGAGCGATATGATGGCAATGGTTACCCGGACCATCTCGCGGGCGAGAACATTCCTTTTGGTGCGCGCATCATTGCTGTCGCAGATTCGTTCGACGCTATGGTTAGTGTGCGGCCCTACCGGGCCAAGAGCCTCACGGTCACTGAAGCTCTAAAGATCTTGGACCAGGAGCGCGGGGCACAGTTCGATCCAGAGCTCGTGGTCACATTCACGAAGCTTGTTCGGGCGCACCTTGCGACAGGAGACATGACCAATTTTCCCTCCACTGTGCAGATCGACTCGACAGACGGAGTCGACATCGCAGCGGGCGTCCAAGTTTAGCATGTTTGTTCTGGCTGTCTTGTGCGTTGCTCTGATTTCCAGTCTGCTCGCCGGTGGACGGCTACGCTACGTCAAAAACTTCCGCCTGAAGGCTCTGTCTCTCGGGGTGGGGGCGTTCGCGGTTCAGCTGCTCATTTTCACATCCCGCGGGGAATCGCTTCTTGGCGCACTGCTTCCATGGGTCTATGTCCTGAGCCTCCTTATGCTCTTGGCATTTCTGCTGCTGAACTGGGGGGTTTTCGGCGTCCCGATCCTCCTGATCGGACTGATGCTTAACATGCTTGTCATCAGTGCAAATGCTGGACGGATGCCTGCTTCCGTGGGGGCACTTACTGGAGCGGGCGGCGTCGAGGAGGCGGATCAGCTGCGCCTGCATGGAGCAGCTGCCAACTGCGACCTGAGGAGCGATTTCACAAGGCTGAACATGCTAGGGGACAACATCGTGATTCGGCTGGGTCAGTCGGCTCAGCATGCAGCGTCGGTGATCTGATTGCTCTTGCTGGTGAAGCCGTGGTCGTGTTCGACGTGTTGAGAGTGAAACCGGCAGGTCGTCAGTCGGAAGAAAGGGTGTGACTGGCCTGCTTTCATCAGAGCGACGGAGACTGTTCGGAGTCTCTACCATATCGAAGAGAACTGGGGTGCGAAAATGATGACTGAAAATGCGTTTCTTGTGAGTGATGTTGTTTTAGCAGGGGAAGGCTGACAGTGTTTGTTCTTGTCGTTCTCGCGTGTGCCCTCTGCCTGAGTCTGGCTACTGGCGGACGGCTGCGCTACATCGAAAACTTCCACCTGAAGGCTCTGTTTCTCGGCGTGGGGGCGTTCGTGGTTCAGCTGCTTATTTTTACGTCCCGCGGGGAATCGCTGCTTGGCGCGCTGCTTCCAGGGATTTATGTCCTGAGCCTCCTTATGCTCCTGGCATTTCTGCTGCTGAACCGCAGGGTTTTCGGTGTTCCGATCCTCCTGGTCGGACTAATGCTCAACGTCATTGTCATCGGCGTCAATCACGGGCGTATGCCGGCTGATTCCCAGGCACTTATTGCTACTGGGCAGAGCTCTCACGCAGAGCAGCTGGTCAGGGACGGCACAGCAGCCAATGTTGTCCTCATGAGTGATCAGACGCACCTCAATTTCCTGGGAGACTATATCGTCCTGCCGTTTCTTGGCGACATGGGTTCGGCCTATAGCGTTGGCGATCTCGTGGCTCTTGTCGGGGAAGTCGCTCTGGTGTACGGGATGGTACGAGCGGGAGGAACGGCGCACGCTGGTTCAACCGAGGACAAGCTTCCTGGAACCAGGAGCTAGCCCCGAGCCTTCCTCCCTGGTTAGTTGCCTGTCGGTTCGGTCGTTCGTGGCGTATACTCTTGTTGAAAGCAACGTGCTGGCACAGGAGGTGCGCAATGCGCATCCAGGAATTGTACGATCTCATCGATATTGTGGCCCCGTTTCGACTGCAGGAGGAGTATGACAATGCCGGACTGATCGTCGGTTCAATGGACGATGAAGTTCGCGGTGTTCTCCTTTGTCTGGATGTCACGCACGAGACGGTCGAGGAAGCGCACCGGGTGGGCGCCAATCTCATTCTTTCCCATCATCCCCCCATCTTCAGGGCGATCAAGAAGCTGGACCCGATCCAGCACTCGGCACTGTTGGCAGCCGTTCGTATGGACATGGCTCTGCTGGCAGTACACACGAACTTCGACGCTGTGTCGGATGGTCTCAACGCATTTGTGGCGCGTCGGATGGGCCTCACTGATCTGGATATCCTTGAGGTTCACGAGTCGGACCGGTTGTACAAAATTGTCACGTTCGTTCCCCCTGAGTTTAGGGAACAGGTCCTCGAAGCGATGTTTGCCGCCGGGGCAGGGCATACCGGCTCCTACTCGCACACGTCGTACCGGGCTGTCGGGACGGGTGGGTTCGTGCCTGATCCTGGGACGCATCCCTTTGTGGGTGAGGAGAATGCCATGACCAGCGTGGTAGAGGACCGCGTCGAGACCATCGTGTCCGGCCGGGACCTGGTATCTGTCCTGAAGGCCCTGCGCGGGGTTCATCCCTACGAGGAGCCGGCAGTCGACGTTTTCGAGGAGCATCTTCCTGGGAGCCCAGTTGCCGGGTTCGGGCACATAGGGAGGCTGCCTCATGTCATGGGTCCGGAAGAGTTCGTCGCATTCATTAAGTCATTCTTTGCTGTGTCGGTGTTGCCGGTGGCGGGAACTCTGCCGGAGGCCATCGAATGCGTGGCCTTCTGCTCCGGATCGGGATCGTCGCTTCTCCCGGCTGCAAACAGAGCTGGAGCCCAGGTACTGATCACGGGAGATATCACTTATCACAGGGCGCTCGACGTGTCTCAGGCCGGTGGCTGTGTAGTTATTGTCGACCATTACAGCTCTGAGCGTTTCTTCGCAGCTGCGATGGAAGAAGCGTTGCGGAGCACGGCAGGAGACAGGGAGTTGCCACCACTGCACCAGTCGACTGCGGACTATCAGCCTGTCAGATTCTGGTAGGAGGGGCAACAAAGAAAACAACCCGAAGCGCGATTGCGGTCCGGGTTGTTTTCGAAGGAGGGCATGTAACCGATAACGAAGTTACCGATTACACTGCTACTATACGGAATACCTGATTCTTGTCAATGGCAACGTTTGCATACTTGGTGATGGACATGGACAGCGTGGCTGTAGACTGCGTATCAGTGAGTATTCCTGTGTTGAACGCCTTCTGAATCGTGCTATGGTTTTGTCATGAAGAGAGAGGACAGTGTTTCGATCGAGCAGCTCGGACGTCCCACGTGGCTGGAGATCGATCTGGCTTGCGTACGGGGCAACTATCATGTCATCCGTGGGATGGTGCCGGCGAAGACCCATATCCTGTGTGTCGTCAAGGACGATGCCTATGGGCATGGCGCGGTGGATGTGACGCGAGTCCTCCAGGAAGAGGGTGCCAACTGGTTTGCGCTTGCTACGCTGGAAGAGGCTCTTGAGCTTCGACGGGCCGGCATCAAAGGTCACATGCTCGTGTTTGGCTCTGTCCCCGCATCGGGAGTCCAGGAGGCAATCGCTCAAAATATTACGCTCAGCATCCCCAACGACGACGTCGTACGCGAACTCGTCGGAGCAGCTGCCGGAAAGCAGCTGACCGTCCATCTCGAGGTGGATACGGGCATGGGAAGAGGTGGCGTTCTCGCGGAAGGGGCGCTGGACGTGCTGCACAAGTTGAACGGGATGAAAGGTCTTGAGGTAGAGGGGATATATTCGCACTTTTCCTGTGCGGACTCGGACGAATCCTACTCCTCCATGCAACTGCGCAGGTTCGAGAAAGTCCTTCATCAGTCGACCGTAGAGGGGATACGCCCTCCTATTGCCCATTTCTGTAACTCGGCTGGTATCCTGACCATGAAGACTGCGACGTTCGAAGGAGTCCGTCCGGGGTTACTGCTCTATGGTTGTTCGCCCATCGAGGGCGTGCCGATTGCGGGATTGCGGCCGGCAATGTCGATGAAGTCGCGACTGATTGCGTTCAAACAGGTTCCCGCCGGCTACGGAATCAGCTATGGGCGCAGCTATTTGACCTACAAACCGACGACGGTAGGAATCCTTCCGGTCGGCTACAGGGATGGGTATTCCCGCATGTTGTCCAACAAGGCCTCGGTGCTCATCCGTGGCAAGCGGGCGCCGGTCATAGGGCGGGTGACCATGGATCAGATCATGATCGACCTGTCGGACGTCCAGGGTGTGACGGTGGGCGACGAAGCTGTGCTCATGGGTGAAGCCGGAAATCAGCGCATTACTGCCGGCGACCTGGGTTCACTCGCCCAGACGATCAGCTACGAGGTCCTCTCTACGGTCGGGAAGCTGGTTCACCGCGTGTACCGCGACTGCTCGAAGCCTGAGACTGAATGAAGCAGGACGTCCGGTACTTTCCCGTCCAGAAAGCGCTTCAAGGAGTTCTTGCGACGGTCACATTTCCATGCGCCGTGCACGCCGAGCTCTTGAGCGCAGAAGACCGCTGTCTTATCTTCTCTCAAAATAGTAATCTCCCGTTCGGAGCAGCGTCGATCATCAAGCTTCCGGTCCTGGTTTGCGTTGCACAACTGGTGGAACTGGGTGACCTGGCGTGGGACCGGCCGATTCGTCTGACAGTCGCTGCCCCTCATGGAACCGGCCTTCTCGAGCATCTGGACACGTCTCGCCCGTGGTCAGTCCAGGACCTATGTGTGATGATGATGGGTGTGTCCGACAACATGGCCTGCAACCAGCTTATCGAGGAGATCGGCATAGAGCGTCTGAACGATGTCCTGCACGACCTTGGGTATGAGACGACCAGAATCTGGCGTCGGATGATGGACCATCAGACGCTCGCTCGTGGAATCGACAATAGCGTGACCGCTGCCGATAT
>NZ_QXIU01000227.1 GCF_003570935.1 Candidatus Cryosericum odellii | reverse complement strand
TCCAACCCATTGTGTGTTCCTCCCTTTGCTGGTAGCGGAATTACGGTGCCACCCAACGCTGCCGGGTGCCTGTCCATAGTGTAGAGAAAACTGCGCAACCGCACAAGCGTGGTATTACGGTCGTGGCGTCGTCCCCTTCGCTTTACAACTAAGGTGGTCGAACTGGACCTCCAGCACGACAACACGGGACAGGGCTTCGTCGGGGAAGACCTCTTTGGGGACACCCGGATGGCACTGACCGATGATGACATTCAGGTCCCGGTTCTTGGCCGAGGAGTCGAGGACGAATGACACGGTGCCGGTTCCGATGACAGTGACGTAGTTCGCCGTGCACTCTTCGCCCGTCGCTCCGAACACGAGCTGGACGTCCTCGTCGACCTCGACGCAGACGCGGGGGTTGGCGTGCAGGATGTCCAGCTTCCTGCCCTGGATTGCACCATGGAGAAGCAGGTGTTCGCCGTCCCAGCCGCAGTTCATGGTGACCAGGTACGGCTCGCTGCCATCCACCATCGCGACACGGCACAGCGTGGCACGTCCTAGAATGTGCCGTATGACGGCGGTATCCGTCACCTCGTACTCTTTCCTTCGCATTGGTCTCTCGGTCGCTCCCATGGTTCCTCCCCTGCCCCTTCAGGGGGCACGCGCACAGTATATGAGAAACTCCGCGGTCGTCACGGGCTGCGGAGCGGGGCACTGCATCTCCCAACGTGTCCAGAGCGCTTTGTAGCCACCCTCTTGACATTACCGTGATGTGTATTAGATTAGTAGTGCACCAAGACGCTAGGTAATACAATGACCGTCCAAGGGACGGAGGAGGCGTGACATGGAGTTTGATGACAGGGCTCCCATCTACACACAGATCATGGACCTGATCAAGAGGCGGATCGCCGTCGGGGAGCTGAAGGTCGGGCAACAACTACCGTCGGTTCGTGACCTCGCCCAGCAGGTCGTCGTGAACCCGAACACGGTACAGAAGGCCTACCTTGAGCTGGAGCGTGAAGGGTATGTCGCGACACAGCGCGGCATGGGGACCTTCGTGTCCGGCGACCGCGGTACCGTCGACCTGTTGCGCCAGGGACTTGCGCGCGACATCGTCGAGACATATGTTGCTGGAATGCGCTCGCTGGGGTATGGCCCCGAGGAGATGACGGCGATGGCAGCAGAAACAGCCAGAAAGGAGACGAAATGAGTATGCTCGTGCAGATCAGCAGCCTTACGAAGCGGTACATCACGACGACGGCGCTGTCCGACGTCACGCTGGAGGTGCCCGAAGGGCACATCATGGGACTGCTCGGTCCCAACGGCAGTGGGAAGACGACGCTCATGAAGATCCTCGCAGGTCTGGTGTCGCCAACATCGGGGAGTGTCCTTGTGGACGGTATGGCGCCGGGCGTCGGGACCAAGGCGGTGGTTTCGTTTCTGCCGGACGTCAACCATCTCGACCGGTGGATGTCGGTCGGCGAGGCAGGTGACTTCTATGCGGACTTCTACCTCGACTTCGAACGGAAGCGGTTCGAGGAGCTGCTTGCCATCATGCGCCTCACCCCCGGCCAGAAGATCGGCTCGCTGTCCAAGGGGATGGTCGAGAAGGCGAGGGTGTCGCTGGTCTTCTCACGCAGGGCACGACTCTACGTCCTGGACGAGCCCTTCGGAGGGCTGGACCCCGTTGCGCGCAGTCAGGTTCTGGATGCCCTGGTAGCCAACTTTCGCACTGACAGCTCGATGATCCTGTCGACGCAGATGGTCGCCGATGTCGAGCGCTTTTTCGATGACGTCGTGTTTCTCGACGGTGGCCGCGTGGTCCTTGCGGGCGATGCCGAGGACCTGCGTACTCGGCGAGGCGCATCGATTGAGGATATCTACAGGGAGGTGTACGGACATGTGGAAGCTTGTTAGGTATCAGCTCAGGGGCCGCAGACTCCTCTACACGATCGGACTCATCATCATGGGTGCGCTGACGCTGTATCAGGCGACCCGCTTTATCTGGAAGCAGGACCCAACGCAGTCGGCGCATGTTTCGATGAGCTTTCTGTGGATGATAGCCTACTTCTGGGTATTGTTCTACGCGGTCATGACGGTTATCAACATCGTCACATATACCCAGGACCTCTATGGCGACACCGGGTACCTCGTCTTCGGCCTGCCACTCCGCGGAGCAGAGGTCCTGGGTTCGCGTATCGTGCTGCTTGTGGTCGACACGGTCATGACCCTCCTGGGTGGCATGACGAGTGTCATCGTGCTCGCGTACCTTGCCCCGGGACTCGCTCAGGAGATACGGCCCTACGTCGGCAGGTTCCTGCTGACTGGCGACTACTGGGTGATGTGCCTCGGCGTCCTAGCGGTGATTGTCAGCTTCATGACGATCATGTTCTTCGGCGTGACGTTCGGCAAGAGCCTCACGAACTCAAAGAAGCATCTTGGCAGCGTCTTTTCTGCGCTGGTCGTCATCGCGGTGCTCTGGGTGAGCGTCGAAGCTGGTACATGGCTGGAGACGACATTCAGCGGCTGGCGTCTCTATCTCAGCCCCTGGCGAAACCTCCCCATCGTAGGATCAGGGCCACAGCCGGTTCAGTTTCCGCTGGTATCTCCATTGATGTTCGTCGCGCTTGGTGTTCTTGCCTTTGTGATGACTTCCTGGCTCATGGACCGCAAGCTCAACCTGTAGAGGGCAATACCACATCGACAGGTCCCCGCTGAGCCAAGGGGCCTGTCGGTATCAATGTGGTGTCAGAGTGGTTTGTTCAATACACCAATGATGGTATGATATACATATGAAACACGCTGTCGATTCAGGTACGACCGAGTCCATACAACCACGCATCAGGGCCATTACATGCGATCTTACACCTGCCGAACGGCTGCCGCCGATGAGCCTGGATCCGATGACACTGCGACTACCTGCTCAGGTCCTCGCAATCACGGGACCGGTGGTGCACAGGTCGTCGCCGCACCATGGCAGATGTGGGCTGGTGTTGTTGCTGCAGAACGCGTCGGAACAGCGCTTCGTGCTCAAGGTCGCCCGCGGAGCCTATCGCATGCAGGAGATCGCCCTCGAATATGAAGTGCTGAAGCTGCTGCATGGAACAGAGATCCCCGTTCCGAAGCCCCTTGTCCATGTCCAGAACCGACCTCTCGGGTTCCTGCTGATGGAGCACGCAGCTGGTCGCTCTGCAACCGACGTTCTGCGTGAGGCTGGTTCCAGGGACGACCGCAACCGCATCGCCGTGGCCGTGGGCTCCATGTTGTCGACGTTGCACCATCTGCCGGTCGGAACGGTGAGCTGGCAGGAGTGCGTCGATGGACAGCTGCTCTGGGCCGAGCGTCATCTGCAGGAAAAGGTAATGAGCAGAGCCGAATTCCGCGCCAAGGGCATCACGGGCGACCCCGTCAAGGAGCTTGAGCGCCTGAGGGCGACCTGTCCCGAGCCTGGTGTTGTCGCGGTCCTCCACGGCGACTTCCGACCGAAGAATGTTCTGCTCGATGGAGAGCGGATCACGTCTGTGCTGGACTGGTCCTTTACGGACCTCGGTGACCCATGGTATGACCTTGCAACGATGTTCGGGTATCTGGATCCCGCTGGCCAACAAGTGTTCTTGAATGCGTACGGACTTGAGGCCGTCGACCACGAACGCCTCGCCTGGTTCCGCTCCCTCTCCGTCTACTTGGCCGTCTGAAGCTCGGCTACAGATTCGGCGACCCCTCGCGTCCGCACTTGATGCGCGAAGGATGGGACTGATATGATGCCTCGTGCGCGGTGGACAGTTATGACCTGGTTGTGGCTGGTTGACTGGCTGTTCTCTCTGAATCGTAGAACAGCGCCATAGCAACCAGATCCCATCGATGTTCTCCTGGATTGTACTTTTTCGACAAGTAGGTAATACTTGCGAAGAAGAGAAGATCAATTGCGGGGGAGATGCTATGGACAGGCCAACGTTTCGCGTATATGGCTACCGCTGGGTTGTGCTGGCGGTGTTTATGTTCATCAACATTACCATTCAGATGTTGTGGATCAGCTATTCTCCGATTACGGGGCCAGCGGCAACATTCTACGGCGTAACCGATCTCAACATCGGACTTTTGTCAATGATGTTTATGATCGCCTTCATTCCACTGTCCATCCCGGTTTCATGGGTGATCGACACGTGGGGTTTTCACAAGGCTGTTAGTATCGGTGCCGTTTTGATGGGCGTTTTTGGTATTCTGCGAGGACTGGCGGGAGCCCGGTACGGCCTCGTCCTGGCCTCGACCATCGGCATCGCTGTCGCGCAGCCCTTTCTCCTCAACGCTTGGACAACCGTTCCGGCTAAATGGTTCGATCTCGAATTTCGTGCCACAGCAGTCGGACTGGTGACACTGGCATCACTTGTCGGAACAGCAATCGGCATGGTCCTGACGCCAATTCTGACCCAGAGCATGTCCATCGCGCGCGTTCAGTTGCTGTACGGTATTCTGGCCGCTTTCTCGTCGGTGCTTTTCATCCTGCTGGCGCGTGAGAAACCACCGACACCGCCATGCCCTGTAGGACAGGAGACGCGTGCGCTGATGCTGGACGGCCTCAAGAATGCTCTCAAAAACAGAATGTTCTGGATGTTTCTGGCTATCTGCTTCATTGCGCTGGGCCTCTTCAATGGCCTGTCAACCTGGATAGAACCCATCGTCCGGCCGCGTGGCTTCAGCCCGGAGCAGGCGGGGACACTCGGCGCGCTCATGCTTGTCGGAGGAGTCATCGGTGCCGTCGTAATCCCTGCATTTTCAGACAAGCAGCACAAACGTTGCAAATATCTCATGATCGGCGTGCTGGGTGCGATTCCTGGTCTCATCGGCGTTACGTTTGCGCGGCCTGTCTGGCTGCTCATGGCATCGGCCTTTGAACTGGGGTTCTTCCTCGTCAGTCTGAGCCCGGTGGGCATGGAGTATGCCGCCGAGATTACCTACCCAACACCGGAGGGAACGTCGAATGGGTTGATTCAACTCTTCGGCCAGGCTGCCGTTGTCTACGTGTATGTCATGGAGGCCATGCGCACAAAAGATGGCTCCTTTACGCTTTCGCTGCTCTTCGCGGTATTCCTGCTCATCATCTGCGCGTTTATTGTCACTCGCCTGAAGGATCCCAATGTCGTACACGCTGGCGCGGAGACGATAACATGAAAAGAAACGCCGAACCATATATCCTCGCCGTTGATTTGGGGACGTCGGGATGCAAGACAGCGCTGGTTTCCGTGACCGGTGTTTTTGCGGGATGGGAATTTCAGGAAGTGCCTCTGCATGTGTTGCCAGGTGGCGGGGCGGAACAGGATCCGGAGGATTGGTGGAATGCATTCCTGACAACTGCCGGCAAGCTGGTTCACAAGAAACTTGTTCCTGTGGAGGACATCGTTGGTGTTTGTTGCTCAACCCAGGGAGAGGGCACCGTTCCGGTGGACAGGGACGGCAAGGAATTGATGAACTGTGTGCTATGGATGGACATGCGTGGGGCCAAGTATCTCGAGCAGATCACACGCGGGCCAGTCAATGTTGCTGGATACGACCCTATCCGCTTGCTGCGCTGGGTCAAACTGACCGGCGGCGCGCCGTCCTTGTCTGGCAAAGATCCATCGGCGCATATGCTCTTCATTCGGGACGTGTTTCCGGACGTTTATGCGAGAACGTTCAAATTCCTGAATGTTCCGGATTACATGAACATGCGCCTTTGCGGACGGTTTGCCGCCACGCCCGATTCTATTCTGACTTCCTGGGTCACGGATAATCGCAATTCGGCGCATGTTGTCTATTCACCGGCACTGATAAGAAACTCCGGTATCGATGCTGACAAATTCCCTGAGATTGTTCCCTGTGACTCTGTGTTGGGTGAGCTGAAACCGGACGTTGCACGTGAGTTGGGACTCAAGCCCGGCGTTCGGGTGGTAGCAGGATCCATCGACACAACATCAGCGGCCATTGGTTCGGGAGCTGTACGCGACTACGAGGGGCATCTGTACATTGGCACGTCGTCCTGGATCGCTGCACACGTGCCGTTCATGAAAACAGATGTCGTGAACTCGCTCGCCTCGGTGCCCTGTGCCATTCCAGGAAAGTACCTGATGACGATTCTGCAGACGACAGCAGGTGGCAACCTGACTTTCCTGCGCGACAAGATTCTCTATCACAAGGACAAGTTGCTGCGTGAGGAGCAGGCGCCCGACGTGTATGAGATTATGGACCACATTGCAGAGCAGGTCCCGGCTGGGAGCAATGGTGTTATCTACACACCGTGGATCTATGGCGAACGATGCCCTGTTGAAGACCGTCATGTGCGTGCGTCCATCTTCAATCTTTCCCTGGAAAACAGCCGGGAGGACATTATTCGCGCATTCCTGGAGGGCGTTGCCCTGAATACGCGGTGGATGCTTGGACCGGGCGAGAAGTTCCTGGGACGCAAGCTGACATCCCTCAACATTGTTGGTGGGGGCGCCAAGTCCAACATCTGGTGCCAGATCTTTGCGGATGTGCTTGATGTCACCATCCGTCAGGTGGCGAACCCTATCGAGGTGAACGCGCGCGGAGCAGCATTTATCGCTGCCGAAGCACTAGGATATATGAAATTTGAAGACGCTGCGCGGTATACGGCGATTTCCAGGGAATACACATCTCTGGCGGAACACCGTGCTCTCTACGATAAGGCTTTCAAGGAATTCGTTCAGTATTATCACCAGACCAAAGACCTCTACCGCGAGATGAATCCGTAAGGCGGGCAGTAGAAACGAAGAAAGGGGTGGGCCTGTGCAGGCCCACCCCTTTGTCATATTCTTATGCGTCAGGTAGCTTCGACACTTCCCAGAATAGTATCAAAGCGCCGGAGCGCATCATCAATGATTTCATCGGTATCAGCCATACTCATGTACATGCGGCTGCCAGCCAGGGTGATGATGCCTTGGCTCATGTAGGCGGCACCCATCTCCTGCATCATGTGGTTTCGGGGCTTAAGCTCCTTGGCCAGCTGGAGTGGGTGACGGAAATCGAGCAGCATGACACCTGCTGTTTCAAGATGCACGATGGAACCTTGATTGTACGCGACAAACGGCAGTTTGCGCCGGTCGATGATCTCCTGTAACCCTTTGGTCAAACGATCACCGGCACGCCCAGCGATGACCGGTGCGTTGGTGCGTTCCATTTCTGTCAGAGCAAAGTATCCCGCAGCGCATGACAATGGATTGGCCGTCAGTGTGCCACCGACGTAAGCGTGTTCTCCTGTGCCGCCGATCCCGGCTGAAAGATGCATCATGACGTCACGTCGGCCGCCAAGTCCGCCAGCCATCGGGTAACCACCGGTGATGCATTTACCAAAGACTGTCAGGTCTGGCTTGATGCCGAAGTAACCCTGAGCGCAACCCATTCCTAGCCGGAACCCAGTCACAACTTCGTCAAAGATGAGGAGTGTGCCGAACTCATCGCAAAGTTCGCGTACCTTCTGGTTGTAGTCCTTGTACACGGGACGCGTTCCACTTTCCGGCCCGACAGGTTCCACGATGACGGCTGCCGTACCGCCACGCAGACGGTTACGGATCAGCAAACGCCGCAGACCAGCGAGATCGTTGGGAAAAACTTCTTCTGTGTTGCCGGTCGCGCCCATCGGTATTCCTTTGGATTCGAAGCGCCCCGTGCCTGGTACATGCAGGCCGTAGACCATCGAGTCGCTCCAGCCATGGTATGCTCCGCCAACCTTGATGATCTTGCGCTTGCCGGTATGTGTCCGTGCTGCACGAATAGCTGCCATGACAGCCTCTGTCCCGGATCCAAACATGCGCAGCATCTCAACACTGGGGACAAGGCGGTTGACGAGTTTTGCGAGCTTCAGCTCGTATTCGCTGAACAGGCCAGTGACCGGGCCTGATTCGTTGATGACCTCAGCCACCTTTTCGCGCACTGGTGCATAGTTGCTGCCCAGAACAGTTGGGCCGCCGGCCTGCAGGAAGTCGATGTATTGGTTGCCGTCGGCATCCCCCATGAAAGCGCCGCTTGCTTTCTCGATAGCAATGGGGAAAGGATAGTTGAACGCCAGATTGTGCTGAACACCACCAGGAATATAGTTCTTCGCCTCGTCAGTCAAGGCTCTAGATTTGGTGCATTTTGTATCATAGTAGTCTAAGTATTCTTTCATTTTATCGCGCCGGATCGTCATTGGCGGTACCTGGACTAATGCATGCAAACGATCGTAGATTTTTGCTGTGTCAGGCCATTTGGAAATAGCGTACTTCTGTTCTTCGGCCATAGCCGCCCCCTGTTTGACTAATGCTCGTTGGCATTCTCGAATTTTTTCTGATCCTTGCGCAACATAGCAAACGCTACCTCGCGAAACGGCAGCGGGATACGCGAAATCTTCTTCTCGGTACAGATCGCAAGGAGGTACGTCACAGCGCATTTTTCGAGCAGTTGCACATTGAACATTGTGCGATCCGGATCAGGGCCAAGGCACAAAGCACCATGATTTTGCAGGATGTATGCATTGCAGTGGTTCTTTAGTCGTATGACGACATTGTGCTTAAGGAATCCTGTTCCCGACGGCGCGTAATTAATGATCTCAACCGACTTGCCGAGAAAACGAGCTTGTTCGTCGTAGAGTGCTGGAATCGGCGTCTTCGTGAGCCCAAAAGCACTGGCATACAGCTGATGTGTATGAATGACGCAGTTGGTATCCAGTCGGTTCTCGTAGATAGCGGCGTGCAAAGCGCTTTCAATCGAAGGTTTGCGTTCTCCCTCGAGGACTGTGAGATTATACCGAAGTATGCAGACATCTGCTGGTGTCATGATCGTGTAATCGTAATTGGAAGGAGTAATAGCGAACGCGTGCTCGCCCCGGATACGCACCGAAACATTGCCGCCGGTTCCCATCAGATATCCCTTTTCAACAAGGTTGTGACAGAGTGTAGTGACTTGTTGCTTTGCTTCCTCATAATTCCCCATGTCCACCTCGTTCTGAAATCAAATACTTTCAGAAATGTATTTAACTATAATTCTGTTGACAGATTTCTCAAGCATGTTCATAGTTCCAGAAATTGTCCAATATGAACAGACGTCATGGCAGTGAAGAATATAACCTCACGCCCGCGCTTGATGCGCGAAGGATGGGACCGATATGATGCCTTATGCTCCTTCGTCGTCGTGCCGGCATTCCCGCTTAACTACTAAGGCTATTCGACCGGGCGCTCGTAGACGAACACGTCAGGCTCGCCATGACGCCAGACGTCGAATTCGAGCGCGGTCACCGTCTCAAGCAGGCCCGTGTGGGCGGCTTGACCGGCTGGGATCATCGTCTGGATGCCCTTTGCTCCCGGATAGAGGGCGAGGGCATGGCGGACGAGGACGTCCAGGTGTTTGGGGCTTCCGTCTGCGAAATCGATGGAGACCTCGCCTGCGCCGTGATCGGGGTGGCAGATGACCAGCAGGCTGCGCAAGGACCCCTTGGGACCACGAAGGCCAATGGCCTTGTCGAAGATAGGCCAGGCGACGACTTCGGGGCGTGATGCGGGCCAGAACTTCCAGCCCTGACTGATGAATCCACAGCTCATTGCAATGGAAGCCGATCCCACTATCCACGCACGTGCTTCATCGAAGGGTACGTCCGAAACCAGTGGCGACAGCTCTGCTGCGGACCGTGCCGGACCGTCCAGCTTCGCCTCGGCAAGGATGAACGATGCCTGGCGCACAAAACGGTGCTGCTCGACGACGTGGATGCTTGCCAGGTTGTCGATGTACGTCGAGAGTCCGATGCGCTGTGCGCCTTCGCGGGTTGCCTTCTCGATAAAGTACTCAGTCAGCGCCTTGCCGGCACCGTGTCCTTGCGAGGTGATGTCAGTGCGGATCCCCTCAAGCCACACGTAACCGGGGGTCAGATTGACCGTACGCGCGAAGGCGATGACGGATCCGTTCAGGTCGGCGACTGCCACCTCGGAACCCCGCATGCGGAGCCATTCATCGATGATCTGTGGCACGTAGTCGTCCCCTCCCCATATCTGCGAACTGATAGCCAGGATGCGAGATCGGTCGGCGAGCCGTGCTGTACGAATGGTGACTCCCATGTGTTCCTCCTGTCAATATGGAGTGACGGCAGACTACGCTGTCCTGTACGAAGTATACACGTGTGCGCAAAAGGCTTCAACATGCGCGGCAGGAACGACACATAATACATAGATTCCCGCCTGCGCGCGAGACCAGGTCGCTCTCCGGTCTGAGAGTCCCTTCTCTATAGGAAACGCCCCCAGAAGAGGATGGTCAGCGGGAACAGGAGCGTCGAGACGACAATATTCTGGGACAGTTTCTTCACATCCAGGCCGATCTCGGCACCGTACACGACGCCGACAACGAGGGAGGGCATGGCACTCTGGAGGATGAAGGCGCTGCGGATGTCGCCGGCGACGGGCAGAACGAGTGTCAGGGCTAGTGCCATCGCCGGTACAAGCGCGAGTTTGATTGCCGCTGGTATGAGCGAACTCCAGTGGAAGTCCAGGTCCACGTTCAGCCCCACAAACAGCATGGCAAGGGGCGACGTCGTGTTGCCGACGAGCTGGCATGCATCGGTGAAGAACTGTGGAAGGGCAACACGCTTGAGGATGAGCGCGAGGATCATGGCGACCAGCGGCGGGTTGATGAAGCTGTGGAGATTCTTATGAATCCAGGTGCTGAAGATCATGAACGAATGTGTCTGGTCATAGATGACCGCAAGCGGCAGTGCCCCCTGGCCGAGGACCGCCTGCACCACTGGGTATCCCATGAACCCGGTGTTCCCAAGGAATCCCGAGAAGATCGTCTCGCGATAGCGTATGGGGACAAGCCGGAAGGTCAGGTACCCGATTGCCTGGATGATGATGACACCTGGAACGATCCACAGCGCTTTCAGCGGGATGGGGTTGCTGTACAGGCTGATGAAGATGAGAGCGGGCAGAGTGATATTGAATACCAGTTTGCGGATACTGGTAGTATCCTGCTCCGAGAGTGCATGGATCCGGCGAAGCAGGATACCGACGACGACGATGAGGACGAGCGTAAATACAGAACTCATTTCTGCAAGACTGACAGGCTGTTTCATATCCTGGCCATGATAGTGGAAAAAAGGCATTGTGTCTAGCCTTGGACGCCGTGAATCCAACTACCATGCGGACAAGGTTCAACGGTTGTGCCTCCGTACCCTCTCGTTGAATCCCTGCGCTATGCGGTGGGCGATCACCAGGTAGTGGTCCAGGAGCAGGGTACGCTCCTCAGCAGATGTATCACCTGATGCGGCAAGCATTGCCTCGCAACCTCCCGGTCGTTCCAGCTGTTCGACAAAGACTGCGTAGGCTCGTTCAGCAGCAGCGTTGCCACAGATGAAGCGACCGATGAAGTCGAGCTCGCTCTGGATGTCGTGTTCGCTGGCGGTGAGGACGGCTCGCACTGTTTCGGGACGCTCCGCGGTCTCGGCTGCCTGCAACACAGCCTGCTCAGTATCACTGCTGATTGGCTGGTCGAACGTGAACAGGACGGTCTTGTACATAGGTTTTGTCACGCGGCCTGGCGTTCGCCGCCTGGTTTGAGGTGATACAGATAGTTGAGGTAGTCTCCTCCCTGTTGCCACCATGGGTTCTCGCAGAAGCACGTGGATCCAATGCATGGGAGTACATCTCCTCCTGTGCCAAGGTATCGCATGACGCCCAGGAGGACACGCCTGGGGCCGGCCGGGAAACAGTACATGGCGAACCAGCCGGCCGGCAGCTGGTTGTCGCCGGGCCACCACATGACCTGATGGACATAACTGTCGCGTATCCACGGTTCCGCCAGGCGCAGTGCTTGTATCACGAACCCTTTCCAGACCGTGGGGTCGAAGGTGCGGGGCGGGGTGCCAATAGTACGCAGGGCGAGGCTTTCGCGGACGTTGTCCCAATGAATCTGGACGAGGACCCGGACGTCATGTCGACCGCCAAGTTCACATGGTTCAAGCAGCAAGCTGGTTTCGCAGACGAGGATCGGGGTCTTCATGAGTGAGCCTCCTCAGAAGGAGCGTTCATGAGATCAGTGCTGTCAGGACACAGGACGTCCTGGAGAAGGACATAGAGGTCGAAGACGTTGTGATGATACACCAGACGAAGGTGTTCACGTTCGTCCGGCTCGAGTGTGGGGTGGAGCAGAGCCCACGCGTCGAACGAATGGTCGTCGGTCAGGATCATGAGAAGTGACTCGTAGCGGACAGCGAAGGCCGCATCAGTCAGGATGCGTTGAGCGACAAAACCAAGTTCCCTGCTCAGGTCGTCCGGGGTAGCCTCGAGAAGTCGCTGGATGTTGGCAAGGTCAGAGGCAGCAGTCCGAACGTCACCAGCAGTGGTGAGACGTCCAAAGTCGCTATGCCGAGGAAAGACGAACAGGATCGTCTGGTCCATGCTGCCTCCAATCGNNACCTGGACAATGGTGCATTCTGTCTCCACCGTACTTGCCACAGGAACACGATACCTATCTATCGTCAGGATAGGTCGATGAATGTTCTTGTCAAGACCAGTCCGTGAGAGTCGCTGGAGCGGCATGAACACTAACGTAAACGGGTTTCTGGTCTCCGTCTGGAACATATAATACAGGCCCTCATTGCAACGAGGGCCTGTCATGATCCAATGCCGTTTCCAGTGAGACCGTGATGTCGCTCTGTTAGATGGCTGCGACGATCATTCCAGGCATTCCCAGTTGGAGTGAATGGGTAATGCGGCCGTTGGCGTGGACAACCATGGCTCCTCCGAACGAACCTCCATCGAATTCCTTCTCTCCCTTCGAGTTCACCATGAGTGTCGTGACAGCCATCTTCTGGGCGCGCTCGACGTAAAACTGTCGCTCCTCGGTCTCCCATCGTTTCTGGTCACACAGGCCGCTGTCGAAGTGGCGTGCGAAGGGCATGAGAAGATAAGTTGGATGCTGTTCCTGCACCTGTTCTGCGACTGTGGCGTTGAACAGGTCGCCGCCGATGACAAAGGAAAAGCGACCGATCGGCGTATCGACTGCAGGGCATTCTGTTCCCTCACGATAGAGCTTCGAGTCATCGATCTGGTCGTGCCATTGTGGATCGATGCGACGGTATTTGAGGAGCATGTCGCCACTCGGGCCCACCAGGACGGCCGTGTCATACAATGCCGCTCCGTCCCGCTCAAGGATGCCGAACGCGATGTGGATGCGGCTGGACTTGGCGAGGTCGGCGAAATGAGTCACCGCCGGCCCGGGTACCGGTTCTCCCAGCATCAGGTCATGTCTGGGATCATTGTTGAGGATCAGCCCTGTCGTCGCAGCTTCCGAGAACAGGACCAGGTGTGCCCCCGACTTTGCCGATTGCGTCACTGCAAGGTCCATTCGCTCGATATTCTTTGCCGTGTCTGCCCCGACACGATATACCACCAGCGATACATTCATCCTTGCTCCTCCTTTTCAAGTCTGCCTCCCACCAGTCCCTGCGCAATCTTAGAGCCCTCCAAGTACGCAGGACTGTCAAGTGCTCTTACGCTATGATAATTAAACGTGCTTTTTTTGCAACATCATGCACCAGATGGCGGAACACCTGATCTCCTATGGATCCTCGGGAGAAGTCGGGAACTCAGGGACTCGGATTGACCTCCGCGTCATTGCCAAATCCCTGGCGTTCCCAGAATCCCTGGTAGTTGGGATCAGTCGACAGCTCAATGCGGACGACCCACTTGCACCACTTGTATCCGAGCTTGTCTTCGGCTGCCAGCTGGAACGGATAACCGTTGCGGGCGATCAGGTCTGCATTGTTGACGCGGTACGCCAGCAACATGTTGCGCTTGAGTACCGTGGCGAGAGGCAGGGACGTCGTATAGTCGTCCTGGCCGTGGAAGATGACGGTGACCGCTGACGGGAGTGGCCCGGCCTGTGCCAGCAGGTCCTTCATGAGGACGCCCTCAAAGAGGCCCGTCGCACTCCACCCTTCCACGCAGTGTAGCGTGATGAGCTTCTGGTAGTGCGTGTGTGAGAGGACCTCGGCATAGGTGAGACGCTGGGGGCTCTGTACAGCTCCGTCGATGACGAGCCGGTACGATGCGATGTCTACCGTCTGTGGACCCTTGACTGAGTTGTCCTCCAGGGTCTTGAAATCCGTCAGGTCCTTGCCTTGGTACTTGTTGATCTCGACCATTCCCAGATCCTGTGCCGGCACGAGTGGACCCTTGATGTCTCCCCCCTGTGGGGCAGGGGCCTGGACCGTGCAGCCGCAGGTCATACCGATGAGAAGTGCCAGCAGGACAATACAGGTGGTGCGTAACACTCTATGCATGGTGGCTCCTTTCTGCGTCAGGTACGCAGTAATCCAGCCATGACGTTATTCTGCCTGCATTGTAGCGCTGCCCGCCACAATCACAACGCCGCGTCATACGGGGTCCGTGATCGTGTTCCATCACAGTTACGGGGCTTGGCGCCGGCGGACAGATGGGTATACTCATCTGCGACGCGGTCAGTTAACGGCCACTTGCTCCGCGATAAAAATGTGCTAAAGCGCCGAGGAACGACGGAAGTCGGTCGCCTCACGCTGTGACGTGGGGCGGTTTTCATTTCAGCCACCTCCCTTCGCAGCACGGGCAGCGACGCTCCGTGGGTGCAACAATGGACACATCAACGGCCGTGGACCCCATGTGGGTCCTTCATCATGAGGTGGGAGGAACAAGCATGGAACGAAAGCATCTCTTTACATCTGAAGCAGTTACCGAGGGGCATCCGGACAAGGTCGCGGACGCCATCTCGGATGCTATCGTCGACGCCTATCTGGAACAGGACCCGTACGCTCACGTGGCCGTCGAGACCATGATGCAGGGGACGCTGGCGATCGTGTCGGGCGAAGTGGCTGCCCAGCCGGGTGTCAGCGTTCCTGTCGACCAGATCGTGCGCGATACGGCGAGGCGCATTGGCTACAACCGTGACGAATATGGATTCAACGCGGACACGTGCCACGTCATGGTGGCTATCGACCGACAGTCCAGCGACATCAAGCAGGGCGTCGACACTGCACTGGAGTGCCGTGAGCCAGGTGGCGACGAGATCACCGACGTACTCGAGCAGACCGGCGCCGGCGACCAGGGGTTCATGTTCGGCTTCGCGTGCGACGAGACCCCTGTTCTTATGCCGTTCCCTGCCTACATGGCCAACAAGCTGGCCCGTCGCCTCGCGCAGGTTCGCAAGGACGGAACGCTCACCTACCTTCGGCCCGACGGCAAGACACAGGTGACCGTCGAATACGAGGGAGGCACCCCATTGCGCGTCACCGCGGTCGTGGTTTCCGCGCAGCATGACCCCGACGTGACTCACGAACAGATCGTCCGTGACATGATCGAGCACGTCATCCGGCCCGTTATCCCTGCCGCCATGCTGGACGCAGAGACGAAATACTATATCAACCCGACCGGCCGATTCGTCATCGGGGGACCCGCCGCGGACACGGGCCTCACTGGGCGCAAGATCATCGTCGACACGTATGGTGGCATGGGTCGTCATGGCGGAGGCGCCTTCTCGGGCAAAGACCCGACCAAGGTCGACCGCTCGGCCGCCATGGCCGCGAGGTATTGTGCCAAGAACGTCGTCGCTTCAGGACTTGCCACACGATGCGAGGTTCAGGTCGCCTATGCCATCGGTGTCGCCTGCCCACTGTCCGTCTATGTCGATACCTTCGGGACGTCTACAGTCGATGAAGAGATGATCGAAAAGGCACTGGCGCAGCTCGTCGACCTCAGGCCTGAGGCTATCATCCGGCACTTCAACCTGCGGCGGCCCATCTACAGTGACATCGCATGCTATGGTGCGTTTGGCCGGGACGACCTCGACCTGTCCTGGGAACAGACCGACATTGCAGACAAGCTCCGCTCTCTGGTAGGACAGTGTCAGGCGGTTGTCTAGTTCGATTTCCTCGAGGAATGTCAATTGTGAATCCCATTGTACCTGGTACAATGGGATTCACAATTCATGGAGAGGGGATCAGGGAGCGAAGGACAGCGAGGTTGCGGGCGTAGGCGCCATCGCCTCCAGGTGTCTCCAGAATGCCGGGTGTCTTGCCGAATCGCATGTCGGCAAGCAGAAGACGAAACGGCTCCAGTCCGATCTCGCCCTGTCCGATTTCGGCGTGCCGGTCGATCTTCGAACCCAGTGTTCCCTTTGAATCGTTGAGATGAAAAGCCCGGACATTGGCCAGGCCGAGGACGCGGTCCAGTTCGTGGATGGTCGCGGTGTATCCTGCCGGGGTGCGGATGTCATAGCCTGCGCCGTAGATGTGGCACGTGTCGATGCAGAAGCCCACGCGCGCGGGGAAGCGGCACAGACTGCGTATGGCGGCGAGTTCCTCGAAGGTGCCGCCCAGGACGGAACCGGCGCCCGTGGTTGCCTCGAGAAGCACCATGGTGCGGTGTGCATGGGTATGCTGGAAGATATAGTTCAGGCTCCTGGCCGCCACCTCGATTCCCTTCTCGATCCCCTGTCCACGGTGAGCCCCGGGATGGACGACGAGGCAGGGAATGCCCAGGCGCTCTGTCCTGCCGATGTCGCTGACCATGCAGTCCCTGGACTTGGCCAGAAGGGCGGGGTCGCGGGCGGCAAGGTTGACGAGATAGGCGGCGTGGACCGTTCCGGGGACCAGGTGATTCAACTTCATACCGCGCTTGAACCCGGCGATTTCGTCCCGCGACAGGGGTGGCGCCTGCCACTGGAGCTGACTCTTCGTGAAGATCTGAAGCGTCTCGCATGTGCAGTCAACAGCGTTCTGAGGGGCGTTTGCCACTCCCCCCGCTATGGACACGTGTGCCCCGAGGATCATCAGCCTGATTTTCCGTTCATCTCGTGAACGAGGAAGAACGTCTGACCGCCGTACTGCTCGACCCTGAAGCGCGGGTCGGCACGCAGTGCGTCGAGGACCGGCAGCGGGTCGATCCCGGAGTTGACCAGCAGGAGGGTTGCCTGGTCCTCACGCATGGGATGTCTCTTGCAGACGCCGGCGAGTGTCTCCAGCGGATCCGTACCGGCTGCAATGGTGAAGGCGCCAAAGTCGAAGCCCGAAGCCTGTGCGCCTCCCAGTGCCTTTTCGGCAAGCACCAGTGCTTCAGGCGTCACGGGATGGGCGAAGTCTTCGGCGGGAGGACGGATGGGCGTGTCGACGAAGACGCGATCCGGCTCGACGTCCTGCAGGAC
>NZ_QXIU01000226.1 GCF_003570935.1 Candidatus Cryosericum odellii | reverse complement strand
TCCGGCTCGACGTCCTGCAGGACCCACCGTGTCTGCTCCAGCGTTTCCGGAGAGTCGTTGATGCCCTCGAGCAGCATCATCTCCACCCAGAGCTGACCCCTCCTCGGCATGTGGGCGAAGTCCAGCAGTCCCTGTTTCATGGCTTCGAACGCGATGCCCGGACATGGTCGGTCGATGCGGCGAAAGAGTTCCTCCGTGGGGGCGTTAAACGAGGTGAGGACAATATCTGCTTCGGCCAGCGCTTCGCGCACGGCAGGCTCGGACAGCAGCGCGCCGTTGGTGATGACAGCGATGGGAATGCTGGTGAGCTCTCGCGCTCCCCGGATCAGGTCCCCCAGGCGGAGATAGAGGGTCGGCTCACCGTTGCCCACGATCGAGATGTGATCAGGCGGCGGCGACACGTGCCTGAGCGCATCGTCCAGCTCGGCGAGGATGTCCTCGAGCTTGAAGTACTCCTCACGTTCGTTCGTGAGGTGATCCGTTCGCCCGAGCATGCAGTAGATGCAGCTGAAGTTGCATGTTTTGTCGGGGATGGGACTGATGCCGAGACTTCGGCCCAGACGTCTGGACGGGATGGGGCCATAGATGTAGTGGTAGCTCACGGGGTGGTCCTCCTTTCGGGCATGGTCCGCACGCGCACAACGTGCCTTGTTGCGAGCGATGCGTCCGTCGAGGGACAGCACTGTTCCAATGGACAGGCGAGACATACGGGTCGCGCCCGGCAGTGCTCCTTGGCCAGATGGACCAGCAGGCCGTGGAACTCATTGAACAGGTGCGCGTCTTCGGGCAGTCGCGCGACGAAATACTGTTGTGTGCTCTCATAGGTGGCGTTGTCGGGCAGGAGGCGCAACCTGGCTGCGATGCGCCGCGTGTACGCGTCTACCACAAAGGCCGGCTTGCCGATCGCGTAGAGCAGGATGCTGTCTGCGGTCTCCCGTCCCACGCCGCGGAGAGCCAGTATCTCACTGCGCAGAGCGTCGGTGTCTTCGGATACCAGGCTTGAGAGGTCTCCTGTAGCACGCTGGCTGACCCACTCGGCAAGAGTCCGGAGATACCGTGCCTTGACCCGGTAGTAGCCGGCCGGCCGGATAGCCTGTTCGAGGTCCGATGCTGAAAGGGCAAGCAGGCTGGTGGCTGTTATGGTATTGGTGGCCTTAAGTGAGGTGATCGCCTTCTCGACGTTCGACCAGCTCGTATTCTGGGCCAGCACGGCGCCAACGGCGACCTCGAACGGCGTGTCGCCGGGCCACCAGTGCTGAGGCCCGAATGTGGTGAGTAATATGTCGAACAGTTGCAGTGGTGTCATCATCTCTTTAACCGTCACAGCCTAGCCGAGCGCCGCCACGATGCAAGCGGGACCCGTGATGACGGGGTTGATAGAGCCACTCTCCCCTTCATCGCCGGCCCGGCATGCCGGGTAGCTCGGGTACCAGCTCTCGTGTTGACAACGCGGCCGGCTTCCAGTATCCTTTGAAGGTATGAGTAATACGGAAACCAAACAAAAAAGCATATGGCGTCACCTGGGTCCCATTATTCGCAAATACTGGGTGCGCTATCTATGTGGCATTCTCATCCTGGCTGCTGTCGATATTTCTCAGACGATCATTCCAGGGATCACCGCCACCGTCATCGACGACCTGTCCTCGTTTACTGCAACGGCACATACATTGCTCGTTGCTCTCCTGCAGATCTCAGCGCTTGTCGCAGGGATAACCGTCGGCCGCTACTTCTGGCGATTTCTTATCTGGGGAAGCGCCCGGTACCTGGAGCAGGAGGTTCGTGACAACCTGTTCGCCAAATATCTTGAGTTGTCCGCCGATTTTCACGACGTTCACAAGACGGGTGACCTCATGGCACTTGTGACCAACGATCTGGAGGCGGTGCGGCAATCCCTGGGCGATGGCCTGCTCATGATTTCGGATTTCTTTATCATGACGACTTTCACGCTCATCGCCATGTTGCGATTCAATCGCTCTCTCACCCTTCTCGCGCTTATTCCTCTTGCGCTTATCGCGCTCATCGTGATGCGTGCGGGGCCTCTGGTTTTCAAACTGTTCAAACGTGTTCAGGACGCATTCTCTGCGCTCACCGATTATGTTGAAGAGGCTATGACCGGCATGCGCATCATCAAGGTGTTCACACGTGAGAAGGATGCAGCACGCGGTCTCAGGGCGAAGGCGATGGACCTGCAGCGTCGCGATATCCATTTGATCAAAATCTGGGGTCTTGCGGGACCGCTTATCGATTTCCTGGGCGCCATTTCTGTACTGGTCTTGCTCTGGTATGGAGGGATCCTTGCAACGCGTGGCACGTTTACCATTGGAGGCCTCGTTGCATTCAATACCTATATCGGGATGCTCGCCTGGCCGATGACGGCACTGGGGCAGGCGATCAATCTCTTCCAGCGGGGGCAGGCTTCTGCCGCTCGCATCAATGAAATCCTCGACCAGTCGTCAACGATCCAGGAACTACCGGACGCAGTGTCTATCGAGGGAGAACTGCGTGGCGATGTTGTTTTTGAGCATGTTACCTTTGAACGGGAAGGCCATAAGATCCTGGATGATGTCAGTTTTCATATTGCTTCAGGGGAGAAGATCGGCATCATTGGCCCCATAGGTTCAGGCAAGACGACGATTGTTTCGCTGCTTACGCGCGCCTATGATCCCTCCGCCGGGAAGGTGCT
>NZ_QXIU01000225.1 GCF_003570935.1 Candidatus Cryosericum odellii | reverse complement strand
GGAGCTTCTGACCTGATGGATGCGACGTTCACCTACAATGTCACAGCCTGGAAGCCCATCGTCGACTACGTCGTCAACGGAGGCGAGGGGCGGCTTCTGGTGCGGCAGCCCAGCGGCACGTACCAGGCCTTCAGTGGCAGCTATCACAATGATTGGGGCATTCGCCTGAGCAGTACGATACCCGTGGACCTGGACCTCAAGAACGGCGCCGGCAACATGGACATGGACCTGAGCGATACGATGGTGCGCACGCTCACCGTCGACTCAGGAGCGTCCAGCACGACGATCAAGGCTTCTCCAAAAGCCATGACCAGCCTGAACATCAAAGCGGGCGTGGGGTCGGTCAGCATCGACCTCACTGGTGACTGGAAGAACAGCGCAGACGTGCAGGTCAACGGTGGAGTCGGCAGTATCAAGCTGGTGGTTCCCGAGAACGTCGGCGTCACCATCAACGCGCAGCGAGGTCTTGGTTCCATCAACGCGAGTGGCTTCACCAGGAATGGCAGCACCTATCACAACGCCGCCTGGGGCACCACGGCCATCACGTTGAATCTCGACCTGAATATCGGTGTGGGGTCGGTGACGATCACCCAGAAGTAGCAGGTTTTTCTCGCAGGAAACTCAGGCGGGACGCGGGAGACATTTCCCGCGTCCCGCTTTTCCTTTGCCTTGCAGACCATGGCATCTGCTTGTCGGCACTCTCGGCGATTTCGTGAAGCAGCAGGAAGTGGGGGTATGGCAATCCGGCGATGCTCTGCTATGATGACAGAGTTTTCAGTGTCTGGTGTAAGAAAGGTGTACGCCCTCTTCCTGCCGGGATTACGGTCCCGGTGCCATGGGAGTCGCCACGGAGCCCGGCACAACGGAGGTTTTTGATGGGAACCGGAACGCCCAGAGTAGCCTATTTCTGCATGGAGTTTGGGCTGCACGAGAAACTGCACATCTACGCCGGGGGGCTGGGTATCCTGGCGGGTGACATCCTGAAGGCGGCACACGACACCGGCCAGCCGATGGTCGGGGTTGGTATTCTGTGGCGCCAGGACTACACAGAGCAATTCATCGACGAGTACGACCGCCCGTACGACAGCTACCACGAGTACCGGTACGACTTTCTGGAGGATACGGGCGTCATCGTCACTGTACCTATCCGCGACGAACAGGTGCGCGTGAAGGTGTGGAAGTGCACCGCCTTTGGCAACGCGCCGCTGTACCTCCTCGATACGTATCTTCCGGACAACCTGGCCTGGAACCTGACGGGGCAGCTGTATGGCTGGTTCGAAGAAGAACGCATCGCACAGGAGATGATCCTCGGCATCGGCGGCGTCCGCGCGCTGCAGGCGCTGGGTATCGACGTGGACATCTACCACTTCAACGACAGTCACGCCGTGTTTGCGGGCGTCGAACTGATCCGTCAGCAGATGACGAAGGACGTGCCCTTTACGGACGCTCTCTTGTCCGTGAAGCAGCACATCGTGTTCACGACGCACACGCCGGTGCCTGCCGGCAACGAGGCGCACAGCCATCGAATCCTGGAATACATGAACTCGTACGACGGTCTCTCCTGCGACCAGATCGTCCAGCTGGGTGGCGACCCGTTCAGCATGACGGCTGCGGGGTTGCGCCTGTCCAAAAGGACAAATGCGGTCTCGCAGCTGCATGGCCACACGGCGCGTGAGATGTGGAAGCTCATCCCCGGAGGCATCGACATTCTGACCATCACGAACGGTGTCCATAACGGTACGTGGCAGGACGACAGCATCCGGAAGGCCCATTCTTCGGAAGGGGACGTGTGGGCGGCTCACAGCGCGCTGAAGCGTGCGATGATCGACGACATCGAGCGGCGGAACGGGGTCCGGCTCGACGAGAATGTCCTGACCATCGGGTTTGCCCGCCGCGCTACGCCGTACAAACGCAGCGATCTCATCTTCTCGAACAGGGAGATCATCGGGGATCTGTTGCGCAACCACAGGATTCAGATCGTGCTGTCCGGCAAGGCGCACCCTAACGACATGGGAGGGAAGGCGACCATCACGAATCTCGTACGTATTGCCAGGGAATATCCCGGCAGTGTCGTGTTCCTGCAGGGCTATGACATGGCCATCGGCAAGATGCTGACGCGAGGGTGCGATGTCTGGCTCAACAACCCGGTGCGGCCGATGGAAGCGAGTGGCACGTCGGGCATGAAGGCTGCGATGAACGGTGTCCTTAACCTGAGTACGCTCGACGGGTGGTGGCCCGAGGCCTGTGACCACGGCGTCAACGGCTGGCAGTTCAGCGGAGGATACCAGGGGGGCGACTGCGACAGCGTGGATGTTGCCTCGCTGTATCAGGTGCTGACGGGCGAAGTCATCCCCACCTATGAGAACCGACGGGAAGCATGGGTCGGCATGATGCATGCCAGCATCGAAATGGCACAGTGGCGGTTCTCGGCAGCGCGCATGCTGCAGGACTACTACCAGAGGATGTACGCCTGACACCGTCGCTCACGGTACTCGAAGTACACAGGTGTCCGCTCCCACAGGTTACGCCCGGCCCCCTCTGTCGTTCCCGCGAAGGCGGGAACCCAATTTTTTTCTGTCGTTCACAATTCGCACATAGTGGAACAGCGCTTCCTGCTATCCTCTACGAAATACCATCGTATCCGGCAGTAGCGCTGGTGGCGAGGCAATGGGAGATGCACATGAAAATGGAGACAGCTCAGACATACATCAGTGGCGGGCTTTGTCTGCCCGAGGGGTACGCGCCCGCACTATCATTGCGGGAGACCGAACAGGCCATCAAGTTTATCAAGGATACGTTTCAGAGTGGCCTTGCGGCCGCGCTCAACCTTGCGCGTGTCTCGGCGCCGCTGTGCGTGACTGCAGCCTCCGGTCTCAACGATCACCTCAATGGCGTCGAGACGCCGGTCCGGTTTAGCATCCGCAGTATCGGTGAAGATGTCGAGATCGTGCAGTCTCTGGCCAAGTGGAAACGTGCTGCTTTGGCCGACTACGGCTTCGGCCATGGCGAAGGCCTCTACACCGACATGAATGCCATCCGACCCGACGAGACACTGGACAACCTGCACTCCGTGTACGTTGACCAGTGGGACTGGGAGCGTGTCATCAACGCCGACGAACGCACTGTCCCTTTCCTCGAGGGAGTCGTACGAGACATTTATGGCGTCCTGCTCCGCACGAACCGGCTCGTGTGCGAACGCTACCCTTCAGTGCCAGCCCTGGAGCTTCCTAGCGAGCTGGTCTTCGTGCGCAGCGAGGATCTGGAGTCCGACGACCCTGATCACACCCCGCAAGAGCGGGTGGACCGCATCTGCCGTGAATCGGGCGCGGTGTTCGTCATTGGCATCGGCGCGCCACTGCTCAGCGGTGTCCCCCAAGATGGGCGTGCGGCTGACTACGATGACTGGTCGACGCCCACGGACGAGACACATCATGGCCTTAATGGAGACTTGTTTATCTGGAACCCCGTCCTGGGTTGTGCGTTCGAGCTCTCGTCGATGGGCATCCGTGTAGATCCGTCTGCCCTGCTGCGTCAGCTTAAAACACGCGGTGAACTCGCCAACCGGGACCTTCCATACCATCGCCGCCTGCTTGCGGGCGACCTGCCTCTGACTATCGGCGGGGGCATCGGACAGTCACGGTTGTGCATGCTGCTCCTGCACACGGCGCACATCGGAGAGGTCCAATCCGGTGTCTGGTCCGGCGCCATGCGGTCTGCCTGTTTCACCGCAGGGATACCTCTGCTCTAGAACGGACGCGCGGAGCGTTAGTCTGCGAGGGCGCTCCGCGTGAACTCCTCTGCCCCTGTCAGATCCTGGGCGTTGGGGTGGCGGAAGTTGAAGAACAGGAACTTGCCCCGGCAGAAGTAGCACTTGTCTGCCACGTGGATTCTCCGCCGTGCCAGCAGGTCCCTCATGATCCCCACCGCTATCTCCTTGTTCCCCTCGAAGCCCGTGCCGAACACCGTCACGTGTTTGACGAGGGAAGGGTCAAGCTCTTCGATGAACTTCTTGACGGATGGGTCAATGTCCTTGGCATGGATCGATGCTCCCAGGAACAGCATGTCCACGGACTCGCTCACCGTTGCTGCGCTCACTGGCTCCGCGACGCAGCCCGATGCGCTTGCCATCGTCTCGGCGACCTTCCTCGTGTTTCCTGTCATAGACTGGTACACCACTCTGACACGCATGATACCTCCGTTGATTATGTTCACATCTGGCTCCACAGCCGCATCAATGGCCAGCGCTCACGGTCGGGTTTGAATATTCTCTTGTCCTCCTCAAGCCCCATGCTAAATAGTTTAGAGATATCTTCGCCAATATTCCAGAGCATTGTCAGGACCGGGACGCGCACTGGCCGTGTTTCCATCTCTTTGGAATGCATTGGGGTAAGATGGTTCACCGCGTTATAATAATCGAAGCGGTTGGGCGCAGCAGGTACTCCAGAACAAACAAGGTCGCCAACTCACGATGACACCAGGTGAGTCCAGATCGGAGACATAGGAGATGAACATGGCAACAGACAACGTCAACGTGATCGAGCCTCTTGGCAATCGGGGAGAGGCACTCCTCAAAACGAACACGGTGGATGGAGAGACGATCCTGGTCAAGCTCAAAGGGTCGTTTGGTGAGGCCTTCGTGGTGACAGACAGACGTATCTACATCCTGAAGTATGGGTTCATGGCAGGCCGTACGTTTAGAGGCCAATGCACCGCTTATCGTTTCAACCAGATAACCGGACTCGAAAGTCGTAAGACACTGGTTACAGGCATCCTGGAGGTTCTGACCGCCACAGATAGGGACACCGGCAGCAAGACCCTTTGGGGGGTTGGGAAGAAGAGTGCGGTTCGGGCCGACAACACGATAGCATATAGCTTGATGTTTCAGGGTGCGTCGTTTCAGAGAGGTTTCTCTATTGCACGCGAGACGATTCAAGAAGCTGTGAGTGCAAACACGGTTTACGCTGTCGGGCACGAGAGCGCTGCGGACGAAATAGGGAAGCTTGCCCTGCTGCGAGACAAGGGAACTTTGACCGAAGAGGAATTCCAGGCGAAGAAACGACAACTTCTTGGTCGGTGAGCTGTACATCAGAGGAATGAATGCTATGCATTGCCCTGATTACACAGGAGGAATAACGAATCCGCGCGGCTTGTTTGTGAGCCGCGCGGATAACATTTGATCTGGGTGAACGTTACTTATTCCAGTGCGGATTGACCGGTGTAGAGCTGGAAGTATCGACCTTTTTCAGCGACCAGGCTGTCATGGTTGCCGCGCTCGACGATCTCGCCATGCTCCAGAACGATGATAGCCTTAGCATGACGAACGGTCGAAAGGCGGTGGGCGATGACGAATACCGTCCTGTTTTCCATGAGCGCGTCCATGCCCTGTTCGATCAACCGTTCAGTACGTGTGTCAATGGAGCTCGTTGCCTCGTCGAGGATCATGACAGGCGGGTCAGCGACATAGGCACGGGTAATCGCGAGCAGCTGGCGCTCTCCCTGGGACAGGTTGCTACCATCTCCTGTGATGATCGTGTCATATCCCTGTGGCAGGCGGCGGATGAATGAGTCGGCGCTGGCACGCTTCGCGGCCAACCTGCATTCGTCGTCCGTGGCATCCAGCCGGCCGTACCGGATGTTGTACATGACGCTGCCGGTGAACAGGTGGGTATCCTGCAGGACCATACCAAGGGAATGGCGCAGATCGCCCTTGCGGATCGTCTTGACGTCAATGCCATCGTAGGTGATGGTCCCTTCCTGCACGTCGTAGAACCGGTTGATCAGGTTCGTGATGGTCGTCTTGCCCGCGCCGGTCGAACCGACGAAAGCGATCGTCTCGCCGGGCTTTGCGTACAGCGAGATGTTCTTGAGGACAGGGGTCACCCCGTCATACGAAAAGGTGACACGGTCAAACCGGACATCTCCTTTGAGAGGCACAAGAGTGTGACCATTGTCTCCTGGGACACTCCACGCCCACTCATTGGTTTTGGTGCCCTCCGGAGCCTTGACGACAGTGCCATCTTCTGTACCATCTTCCGCGTACGTGACATTCACGAGTGTGACTGTTCCGTCATTGACCTCGACCTGCTGATCCATGACCTCAAAGATGCGTTCTGCGCCTGCGAGAGCGGCGAGTACAACGCTCAACTGGTTTGTGGCCTGGTTGATGGGTTGGGCAATCTGGTAGGAGTACTGAAGGAAAGCGACCAGTGAACCGATGTCGAGATGCCCAGCGATAGCAAGGACGCCACCTACGATCGCAACCGTTGCGTAAAGGATACGGCCGAGGTTTCCCATAATGGCCATGACCAGCCCGGACAGGAAGGTCGCAGTGGTAGCGGATGAACGGTATTTGTCATTAATGCCCGAGAATTCGCTGCTGGCTACCTGTTCATGTCCAAACACCTTAACAACCTTGAGGCCATCCACCATTTCCTCGATGTAGCCGTCGAGGGTGCCCAGGGAACTCTGTTGCATCCGGAAGTAGACTGTGCTCTTCTTGCTCAGAATGACACTCAGAAGAATCATGAATGCCAGGATGACGGCGGCGACCGCGAACAAGATGGGACTTAGTATCAGCATCATGACGAGCGTTCCAACGAATACAAGAATGCTGGAAATCAAACTGATGGCACTTTGCTCGATTGCTATTTCGACGTTATCCATATCGTTGGTGAAACGGCTCATCAGTTCACCATGTGTATGCGTATCAAAGAACTTGAGCGGCAACTCCTGCAGCTTCTCGAAGAGGTCCTTGCGCATCAGATTAGCAGTTTTCTGTCCGATTGTGACCATGACGCGGCCCTGGAAGTATGAAGCGATGACACCGACCAGGTAGATGGCAGCCAGGACGACAAGGGCAACGGCCAGTCCCTTGAAGTTGCCGGGCATGATATAGTTATTGACCATTGGTTTCAAGAAATACGAACCGGCAAGTGCGCTGCCAGTGCTGATGATAAGCATGATGCAGACAACGATCAGGGCATATTTGCTGCGTCCAAAGTATGCCAGAATGCGGCGTGTTGTTGCCCCGACATTCTTGGGTTTCTGGAATGCCATACTGCGCCCGCCACCGCGCATGGGTATGATCGGACGATTCTGTTCAGCCATTGACGACCACTCCTTCCATCTGTGATGCGCAGATTGCCTGATAGGCTGGATTGGTTGCAAGCAACTCAGCGTGGGTCCCAATCCCGACGATGCGGCCATCATCGATCACAATGATCTTGTCGGCCTCCTGCACCGAGCTGACGCGCTGGGCGATGATCAGGATCGTCGTATCCTTGAGGTTCTCGCGGAAGGAGGTGCGGATCTTTGCCTCTGTAGCCGAATCCACAGCACTGGTGCTGTCGTCCATGATCAGGATGTGCGGCTTCTTCAGGAGAGCGCGTGCGATACACAAGCGCTGCTTTTGACCGCCCGACACATTGACGCCGCCCTGCCCGAGGTCGGTGTCATATCCATTCGGAAAGCTCATGATAAAGTCATGGGCTTGGGCATTCCGGGCAGCTTCCTCGATCTCTTGCTGCGTCGCAGCTGCATTTCCCCACATCAGGTTCTCACGGATGGTGCCGGAGAACAGGACGTTTTGCTGAAGCACGACACCGATCGCGCTGCGCAGGGTCGCAAGTTTGTAGTCGCGGACGTCAACGTCGTCCACCAGGACCTGTCCGTCAGACACATCATACAGACGCGGGATCAGACTCACCAGCGTTGACTTGCCAGAACCTGTACCGCCGACAAGTGCAACGAATTCGCCCGGCTGGATCGTAAGGTTGATGTCCGACAGGACGTTTTCGCCCTTGTTGGTTGCCGCGTATTTGAAATTGACATCCCGGAACTCAATAGCGCCGCGCTGGATTGTCGGTTCTTCTGCATCGGCTGCCAGAGCCGGTTCCTTATCGGCGATACTGGGTATCGTGTCAAGCACTTCAATGATGCGCTCAGCGCTCGCCCGCGCACGAGCGATCATCATAAGGACCGTTGAGATCATAAGGATACTCTGGAGGATCAGCATGACGTAGCTGATGAAGCCGACCAACTCTCCTGTGCCCAGCTGCTGGCTCTTGACCATGCGACCTCCAAACCAGATGACAGCAATAGTCGCTCCGTTGAGGATGAGGAGCATCATTGGCATGATGGTGATGACAAGGTTTCCAGCCCTGATAGCTGTGTCGCTTAACTCGTCACTGGACTTTTTGAACTTGGTCTTCTCATGAGGCTCACGAACAAATGCTTTGACAACGCGGATGCCGATCAGGTTTTCCTCGACCGTGCCGTTCACGGCATCGATCTTTGCTTGCACTGCCGTGAAGAATCGCTCTGCTTGTCCCACAATAAGCCAGATCCCTGCTACAAGCAAGGGAATAGCGATAAACAGAATGATTGCAAGCTTGGCATTGATGGCGATGGCAAAGACGAGCGCGCAGACCAACATGAGCGGGGCACGGGTCAGGATGCGCATACTCATGAGCAGTGTGTTCTGAAGCTGCAGCACATCGTTTGTGAGTCGTGTAACCAGGGAGGCAGTACTGAATGTGTCGATGTTTGAGAATGAGAATGATTGAACTCGGTCAAACAGTGCCTGGCGTACATTGGCGGCATATCCCTGGCTTACGACTGCTGCAAGTCTGTGGTTGAGCGAACCAAACAGCATGGCGACCAGCGCAAGACCGATCATGAAGATACCGATCTGGAGAATATACTGCAAATTCAGAGTAGGGATCCCTTTGTCGACAATCTTTCCCATTAAAAATGGCATGGAAAGCTCACAGACGACATCGAACATCACAAAGATCGGTGACAGGATGATCAGCGACTTGTAGTTGCCGATGTAGCTCCACAGTTTCTTGATCACGTTGTTTCCTCCTGCTTCATGAATGTCGGCACCTGTGCGCCCATGGCCACAAGGTTCTCCATCATGCGGCGATAGCTGCTTTCCAGCTGTTTTCTCTGTTCTTCCGAGAACCCCTTGAAGGTGCCTGCGTCGACATGCTGAAAGGCTCGAATGCAGTCGTCGACGACGTGCAACCCCTTGTCGGTGATGGCAAGGTGGTTGCGCCGCAGGTCAACTGGGTCAGTTGACTTGCTGACGAGCCCCGCCTTCTCCATGCGCTTGATGGAAACAGCGACGGTCGCGGGACTGACACCCAGTGCCTCCGAGAATCCTTTCTGGTCACACTCGGCGGCGACCTCATGATTTCGCAGCATGAACAGGATCATTGGTTGTCCGACCTTGCTCAGGCCCCGGCTATCCATTTCTTTCTTCAGGCAGCGCCGGTGCATCTTGTTCACCGCACGAAAGAGCAGTTCCAGATCGTCTGTGGAGTGGCCTGGTTCCTCTTCCTGACCGTGTTTTGCATCCATAAGCCTTTTCACCTCACTATTATCGTATCGGCTAATCATTAGCCGACAAACTAATACAGAATAGTATAGAGCGACTTCGCCTATGTCAAAGAGGTTTGCTCCACGCAGTTTTTATACTCTGATGACGACGGTGAGTACTAAAGGCCGCTTCCGGAACTTATGTGAGGAAGTGGCGAGATGTCAGGAGCATTCCCAGTACCAGCCCGGCAACCAGTCCAGCGATACCGGCAAGGACAACCCAGAGGGTACCATGGGTTTCACCGGCGCGCTCAGTGGCGACCGTTTTTGCGACAGTGCCGTCTGCAGCGTAGGTGACCATCGTTACCGTTGGAGTTTTGCCGCGGGTCTGTTTCACCAGATCGAGGTTGAGCTGCAGCGTCTTGTCGATCTCGTCGTCCTTGACCCAGGGCAGGGTACCATATGTGGCAACGATCTTCTTTAGCTCTGTCTCAGCTTTGTCACAGAGAGCATTGGACATCGGGACGCTGGAGTCCAAGGTGACGGTAACGCCCCGGCCTGCGTCAAAGCTGATCGTCGGGGCAATCGCCTGCAGCCACGTGTAACTGCTGGACTGCAGTGAGGAACTGATCATGTCTGGATAGTCAAATTCGTAGCTGTACGCCTTGGTGAGCATAAGGGTGTTGGCGCTGCCACCCACGATTGTCTTCAGTATCTTCTGGAATTCCTGGGCATTTCTGATTTCCGGGAGAGTGAGCACAACCAGGTAGTCACCGGGATCCTTGTCCGAGAACCCACACTGGATGAGGCCGTCGTAGCCCTGGACCAGCCCTGTTGTATGGTCGACTTCGGGCATCGACTTCCAATACGGTTGAGATCTCACCGTATCTCCGCGAATAGCCTGAATCTCCGACACAGGTAGCGTCTGGTGCAAGATGATGCGCGCACGCCAGGCGGGGCCGCCGACGATCGTGTCCATCTTCTGCTGCTGAATCTCGATGCGCGGTACAACGGACACGCCGACCAGCAGACGTGGATTTCTATACACGCTGATGTTTCCCAGAACGGTCTTCAGCAGCCCCTGATACGCTTCGCTCTCCAGGACCCCCGCCTGCCTGGCATAGACCTGGGACTGGTCTAGTTCGTGGATCGCGCTCAGGCTGTAGTCGCCGGACATCGACTCGCCCGCCATGGCGATGGTTAACCAAGGCAACAGGCGCGCCTCCACCGGTGACGGCTTCGTCGTCGAGAGACCTGCAGTGAGCAGGCCCTGATAGATGTGGTGTGCCTGCAGTGACAGGCTCGATTCCCAGCGGTCGACGCCGCTCAGGAAATCGCCCGTGACTCTGTAGTACGAGAACCTGGCATCGTATGCTGCCCTGAGGACACGCGCGTCTGCGCTTCCATGCGTAGAGTGATTCAGCGCGGTCATCAGTATCTGTCGGACATAATCTGCATACGCGCTGGTCTGGAGACCACGAACAAACCCTAGAGGAGAATAGGCGCCACCGGTTTCTGTCGCATCATTCGGATACCTCCCGACCACCGTGTCCGGCAGCAGGGCCATCGTATAGCGACACCAGTCTGCCTCGGTGCCGGTCCGTTCTGCAGCGTCCCTCAGCGGGCGCACAGTCGTCCAGAAGTCCGGGAACATGCTCTCGATCTCGATGTCCTGCTCTGGCTCGTAATTGGTGAAGTGCCACAGGATATGGTTGCCTTGGGTATGGTATCCCGCGGGCTGCACCGAGAGGAGGTCCGGGAAGGCGGCCGGGCGGCCGAAGTTCACGTCGATGGTCAGGTCACCGATGGGTCCCTTCCACAGCCGCCCTGTCTGCAGGACATACAGGAAGTAGCCGCCTCGAGGGAGGATGGTATACGTGACATCGATCAGCCGGGACTGTCCTGCGGCAAAAGGTATCTCAAAGGTATTCCACTGGTCATATGCCAGTTCGCTGTTTCCGGCCGTGTTCTTCTTCTCATCGAAGTTCAACGTCTTGATCGCTGTTCCGTCCATGGTCACCTTGAACTGTGGGGCCCAGATCCCAAACCCGCTGAGCGCTTCTCGCCCCAGGGGAAAGCCCATCTGCTGAGTGACAGCCTTTCCTTCGTTCTTGAACCAGAACCGCGCATGGACGTTGACCGGCCCGTCGCCGACCCGGCTTGCATAATCGATGGTCAGCACTTCCCGCATCATCCGGATATCACTACTGGTTGTGGGCACCAGCACGCCTGCAGAGTAGTAGACAGGACCGCTGTCAGCCATCGCGGTTCCTGGCAACCCCGCCCACAAGAGCACTGCAATAATAAGTATAGACAACACAAACCTGTTCTTTCTCATGCTTCCCTCCAACCTAAAATACAGCAAAGCTCCCTGAACTCAGAGCGGCTATGGATGCTACGGAGCCTTTGCAGCCGCAGCTATGGATTCGGCATCGGCATAGGCTTGTGCAACAGTAACCCAGGCAGAACGCGAGTTCTTGAAGTACTGAGTTGCAAGAACCCAAGCGTTTCCCCGTGGTGGTCCTTCATCCGCGTATACTTGAAGAGAGCCGGCATCGACCGTACCGGCCTGGTCGACATCGGCAACAACCTTGATCATATAGTTTGTCTCCGTGGGTGTGTTCATGGCGGATTCAATGGTGTTGCGCCACTCCGAGATGTCATCTTCAACAGCTTTCCTGGCAGCAGCAGATAGTTCGGCGCCGTGATCACGAAGATACTGAAGCTCTCCAACGATTATCGGTTGTGTATCGGGATCACCGCTATTCATGGCATTCAGTGTTCCGAGGAGCATCATAACTTCCATCTTGCCTGACTTAACCTGTTTGCTGGCGACCGTGATGACAGGCTCAGCAGTCAGGTGATGATCCCCCGCTGCCTCTGCCTGTTCAGCAAAGGAACGCGCGGCAGTGAGAAATACCTGCTTATCGGCACTGCCCGTTGATGTCCCCGTAAGGGTCGTATGGTTCTCGAACAAATCGACGGAGGGAAAGGACAGGACATCCCGTGCGTTATCGACGGGAACAGGTATTCCACGGAGCCCTTGACCATCAAAGCTGGTGATTGAAGTCGCGTCAGCATAAAGGTTGCCGATGACTTCTCCCGAAGCAGATATGGCATAGTACATGGTGGTGTCCCAGGTAACATCCGGATACCCAATGATCAGTATGCCGCCATCACTGGCCAGTGAAGCCTGGAGCGGTGCTTGTATAGTGGTTGGTCCTTCACGACGGAGCCTCTCAAGAAGCGTATTTATCTTCTCTGGAACTGTCACCGAGGGCGCGGCTGCTGACGTGTCAACGCAGTAGATCTTTCCATGCGCATGCGTGAAGTAGAGGAGCGGACCAATGCGCGCAAAACTTGCGCTCTGCCCTTCGATAAGGTCTGTCCCGTGCCCCGTCGTATCGGTGCACTGTACCCACGTTGCTTTCCCGTTGTCCATATGAAGGAGCAGAAGAGAGGTTGTCGTTCCGTCTTTCCATCCCACGGCCAAGACAAATCCGCTGTTTGTGCTCCCGCTTCCGTACACAACGGTAAGCTGTGACAGTCCAGAAGGAACCGGCACAGTCAGGGTCTGTGTTTGGGACCCAGTAGCGAGGGGAGACTCTATGATCGGGATGGTCAGGCCGTCCAGCGTCTTTTGTGAGGAAAGAGGGACAAGTTCATGTGGAACGGTGACAAAAGCGTTCTCTTTTGGAGCGTACCAACGGGAAAGACCCGGGCTTAGATAAGCGGAAGAGGAATGCCGTGTTCCTTCATAAGGAACAAGGATTTGAGCGTTGTCTGATGTTGCCGTGAGAAGCGGCTTGTTGCTACTGTAGTCCCAGACCTGAACAGCGAGAAGGGGTGCACCAGTGGACCAGTGCAGCGGATACGTAGAATACTTGCCGTTCACGTGCACAACGGGCGTCTGAGAGTTTGTGACCGTATTTTGTCCGATATTCCACACGAGGGGAACCGCGTCATAGTCAGGTGCCGGTGTATCCATGGGCAGGTTGGGGGTCACGTACCTCATCATGTGGACTTGGACATCCCTCACAGCGGTCTTCGGGGTGCAGCCAGTCGCAAGGCCAATCGCTGCGACCAGGGCTAGAACCAATACTGTACGTGAGCTTCTTCTCATTTCATGCCTCCAACCGCAGATCTCGTGCAGGAAGAGTTGTCATGTCACGTTGTCAATGAGCCATGTGCCATTGACCCTCTTGAGTGTGAGCGTAATGGGTGTCTCTCCTGCATTGCCGCCGTGTGCCAGTGCATCGCTGTCCATCATGATTTGGTTTCCAACCACCGCGTAAGACCCGTTATCCAGCCTCTGTACGGAGACAATCTCAATGCCTTCCGGCCATGGGCTGCTTGACGCGGCCCTTCCTGGGATCCTCGACGTGTCCTGAACGAACGCCTGATAGAGCCGGTCAGTAATGAGCTGTTTCAAGTTGAAGTCCATCGCGGTAATCACGTCCTGGTCGGGGGCGATCAGACCCACATCCTTGAGGCGCGCGCCAAACTCGCCAACAACCCGGTAGATCGCGTTGATGTCTGCTTCATTCGGGGGAGACGTTGTGGACGGTTTAAACAAAAAATACATGCCAACAGAGATGACAAGCAGCACCACCATGCCTACAACGATAAACCTGACCAATCCGTTAATATTCATGCTATGCGCCTCCAACGTACCATTCTAACAAGAGCAACATCTATTACCTCTGCAGGTGCAGGGTTTCAGTGCCACCGTTCCAGGTGATGGTAAGGATCAGTCCATATTCAAGTTGCGGCTCGGAGAGAAGGATGTTCGTGTTATGAGTCACCCATGGATTGAACGGTCCGGACGCACCGTTTCCTTTCGTAATCATTCCATGCAATCCGGTGAGCTCATACTGTACATCCGTGAACTCGCCCGGAGTACCAGTCCACCATACTTTGAGCTCATCGAAGGAGCTTGTGCGAAAATCTTTGTCTAGCTTTTGCACATGGACAACGTCCTCCGCTTTCCAGTGCACAGAGGAATCGGTAAGCGTCGTAGTTCTTTCAGGGAGAAGCAAGAAAAAGTACAAGCATATGCCGACGAATATGATCGACAAAGACACCCAGATGACGATTGCAGTTAGCTTCTTGTTTCTTCTCACTATGCCCCCCAACGCGTACTTTCAACAAGATTGGTGGATAGGAACCTGATCACCAGAGCTGTCAGCGCGTCGTATTGGAGACCACGGTCTGCGCCACTAGCAACTCTCATCATGTACCTTTACTTCCACAGATCGACCTTGCCGTCTGAAGTGATGATATAGAATCCCTTGTCTACGGGCTGAAATACGAACATTCCGCTGGTGGACTTCTCTCCAATCTGCAGATTAGAGATACGTTTGTCCCACAGTCTCTTGCCAGTGGTTGGGTCAAGTGCTGCTACAAGTCCACCGCCGTCTTGTACATACAGAACATCTCTTGTCGTCGTCAACGTCATGGCCGGATACGTATCAATTGATTTTATCGTATTCGGGCCATCTAAAACAGAACCCTTGGTCGGTGCAAAGCGATAGTTCCACGTTTCCTTGCCGGTGCCAAGGTCAAGAGCCATAAGTTTTCCTTCGCTCCCCTGAAGATAGACGTGCGTATTGTCGACGGCAAAGGGGGTAAACGATCCAATTTCGAACGTTGCGTCAACCTTGCGCGTCCAGAGCCTTGTTGCCCCGTTAGCATTGATTTGCCATACGTCGATCCATCTATCGGAATACATGGCGCTGCGAACAAAGATCAGCATGTTGCCTTGCTTAACGAGATTCCTACCCTCTCCGTCGACGCTCTCTTGCCACAGTATCTTGTTCGTCGTGAGGTCAAACGCTACAAGAGAAGACTTCTGGACGGGGTACTCAGCTTCCGTAGATTCAGGGATGCTCGCATACAGTGTTGCGCCATCACACAGTAACTCTCCGCTACCATTAGATAATGTAAGCGCAGGCCAATCAATGCGACCCAGCAGTTTTCCGTCGGCCCCATCAAGGATGTAGATGCCAGGATTACGCTGCTCTCCACCTGTATCAAGATTCTTCACTTCTGCACCAAGAACATAGAGACGGTCCGCCGCGTTGCTCTGTTTGTTGATATGCAGGACAATCTCCCCGTTCAAGCCAAATACGTAGGGCGAAGTAGCCATTGGAGTGCTTTTCCAGACGGTCGCCCCGGTCTTCTTATCCACACAATAGAAGATATTGTTGGTATGTAGGAAGAGATGCTTCCCATCAGATACGAACGACATAATCCAATTCAGTCCAGTGTCCACAGACCAGAGCTTCCTTCCCGTCGCCTGGCCCCATGCAGTCATCTGTACATTCTCATAATTGGTGCCATATGAGAAAGTATAGATTACACCGTCAAAAAACTGTGGAAAGCCAGCATTGAGATCATTGCCCATGTTCAGCTCTTCAGTTGGGTATGACGCAGCGACTCCTGCGGGTGCTACAAGGAGACCGTTTACATCAACGAAGGAGCTATTGACCGTGCCCGACGTTGTCTTGTTGGTACTATTGACAGTTCCCGGCGTCGCCTTGTTCCGGCATCCTGTCATGGAAGTACTGAGCAGTCCCAGCACGAGCAATCCCGCGATGACCCATGGACGTTTCCCTGATCGTCCGTTCGTGTTCACTTCTTGTCCTCCGTCTTCTCTTCTTGACCCAATGGTGGACTGGAACCCGGTCACCAGAGCCGTGCCGCAATTAATTCCTCGTTCCACTAGAACAACGCGAATGCGGGATTCTTGCTGAGACTGCTCATCCCTCATCTCCTATAGCCATGGTGACATGAGCCTACACGTTCCCCTGGTGGTGCTGCAGCCATCTCTCGTCATGGTCGGAATCAGCATCAGGCGGTTCATCCCGCCAGAGTTCGGTGGACCACAGAGCGTTTGCAGCGGTAAGATGAAGCAGTATCACTCCCAGAGCGGCGAACGTGTTGTGCAGACAGAGAAACAAGATCAGCGTAGACGCCTCCGCAGCCAGAATACAGACCGTGGCAGAAGTTCGAAGGTGTAGGGACCATGGTTGGGCTATCACGGCAACCACCATGAAGACCATCCCTGCGGCTGCACCCCACCACAACCACTCAAGGTGCCGGGCTGTCTGGGCGAGCACTGCCGGTGGTTGATACAGCCCGATGCTGGGAGCCCCTCCGCCTGCTTGCACGCCGAACGCCCCTGCTGCAACCATGGAAAGAAGTGCCAGGAGGCTGAGCACGGTGGTAGCTTGGAGCCGTGGCATCGAGTGAACGACGGGCTCTCCCTTTCTCGGTGTGATCATCAAGAAACTCCAGAAACCCAACGCCATCAACAGCAGCAAAGCTGCTTCCTGCGGGATGTTCCCGCGGTCAAACGATTTCAGATCCACAGTGCTCGCACCAATCGCCAGCACAGCCGACGAAACCACCCCGCGAGCTACGGCACAGACAAAGAGCCAGCCTCGTATGTGTCGCTGCGATGTTCTTGTTTTGACGTCGTCTGATTCCAGTAGGCCAGCGCCAATCTCAGTATCTGCAGTTGTCTTCATGTTGTATGCCTCCAGGGCGTGCCGTCTTCCGTCACACTGGTATCCATCGTTACTGGCCCTTCAGTTGGGTACAGAGCTTAGCTACCCGCGCCGCCATGTCAGTGCGAACAGAGGGATCCTTCTCTATGATATAGTCTCCGATACACGAGGATGCGCTCTCAAGATTGATGGCGAGACTATTCAGGTATGCAGAATCCTGTGCCGTCAGCGTTCCTTCTTTGGCAACGCGTCCAGCAATGTCCTTAACGCTCGCAACCGGACCATGGGGCGTCTCCGCACAAGCCAGGCACACGTCGGTCATGAGTCGGGCTGCCTGGATCTCCTCGGAGTCAACTGTGTCAAACATTGGATCCTTCTCATTCAGCGGCATCACGACTGTGCCAATATCTGTCAGCGCTTCAAACCGCCCTGCAATGGACCCCGCCAATTGACTCCTTGTGAGAGGCGTCAGATATCCCGTTGAGCTCGTCAAGTTCCATACGTCCGCCGAGAACCAGCGGATTTCGCGCCGGACAATCTGCACACTATTGCCGTCGGTGGACATGACTCTGCCCAGGAGTTGATCTTGCGTCGGCTTCTGATCTTGAGTAGGTGCACAACCTGTTGCTACCAAGCCTACGGCAAGCAGGATGCTCATGAACGTGGCGATCCGTGAACAGGATCGTGATTTGGTTGTCTTCATATCATGCCCCTCCAACACGTGCTCTCAACAAGATGGGTGGCCTGAAACCCGGTCACCAAGCCGTCAGCGCGCCGTATCCATACGGCATCGCAGCGGAGATCGTACCCTCCACTACAAGCATAACGCGGTGGAGATGTTTTTGCTAATTGGCAGGACAGGAACTCCACAATACCAGAATTTTAGTTCGAACAGGCGTGAGATCTTCCGCCTGGCTCCATGCCTTTTACAGAAACACCTCAAAGAATCCGCGAAAGTGGGCTATAGTTGACGTATGGACTTGGATAAGCTTCAAACCACTTTAGAAGAACTGGGACAACCTGCGTATCGTTTCAAGCAAATCAAGCTGGCCATGTACCGAGACCTCAAGGAAGGGTTTGATGCTATCGAGAATATACCCATGGCATTGAGGCAGGATCTGGACCGGCTCCTGCCCTTCAACGAGCTCATCCTCAAGACGGAACAGAAGTCCCTTGATGGTTCAGGTAAGAACTTGTTCTTCACTTGTGACGACCTCGCCATAGAGAGCGTTCTCATCAAACACGGAGACGGCAGTCGCACGGTGTGCGTCTCCACCGAGGCCGGCTGCCAGATTGATTGTTCTTTCTGCGCTACCGGACACCTGGGTTTCAAGCGAGTCCTCACTCAGTTTGAGATCGCTGAACAGGTACTGTCGTTTGCCCGCGAGTTGAAAGCCAAAGGAGAAAAGGTCACCAATGTGGTATTCATGGGCATGGGGGAGCCTTTTCTCAACTACGACAATGTTAAGCAGGCCATTCTGCTGCTGAACGACAAAGACGGCTTCAATCTGGGACAACGACGTATCTCAGTTTCGACGAGTGGTATTGTCCCCGGCATTGAACGTTTCACGGCCGAAGACTGGCAGGTCAACCTGGCGATTTCCCTGCACGCCTCCAGTAATGTCCTGCGTTCCCGGTTGATGCCTATCAACAAGACCTATCCTTTGGAGAAGTTGATGCCCACTCTTGATGCGTATGTCGCGAAAACGAACAGAAAACTGATGATCGAGTACCTGCTCCTGGGGGAACTGAATGACAGTTCTCGAAACGCCGACGCACTGGCCGATCTCATCCACAGGTACGAGGAGGTTCTTCGCCTGAGCGTAGTGAACCTGATCATCTACAATCCTGTCAACGACAGCAGTGGCCACCCGGACAGATTCAAGGCTCCCAGGCCCGCATCTTTGCGGGCATTCGAGGAAGTACTGACCAAGAGAGAGATTGCCTGGACGCGCAGGGCCAGCTTTGGCGGTGACATCAGCGGAGCCTGTGGACAACTGGCCGGAGAAGAGGTCTCTAAGGAGTAGGCAGCACACCGTATCCGTACGGCGTCACTGCGGAGACCATATTTGCTTATATAGGTATAGCGCACTAGCGACGTTCTGACTACCCTGGGCAAGGGGGCGATGTGCAGCCGGTGATTCTGTAGACTGTACACGAAATACCAGTACCTCTTTGTATCAAACATCAGAGGTCCTCGGCAAGTACCTGCACTTTCTTATCTCGGCAAATGTGGAAGGCAAACGCGTACGAAATCCCGGGACGGGATGTAGTACAGGTGGCAGTATCCAGAGACGTTGTAACTTCGGAGGCCAGGGCCCCCGCAAGACAGGAGACTGAATGTAATGAAAAGAACCTTTCTAGTACTTCTGGTTGTTATGATGCTTGCTGTGTCAGCTGGCTGCGCAAGTCGGTCAGCTGCAGCGACAAAGTCCAGGACATTCAACGCGACAACTGTTACTGTCACAGGCACTGTGACAGCGGTTAATGTAACGACTAGTCCAGCGGCGTCGCAGGGATCCAAGAGTGGCTCCGGCAACCCGGTGCCTACGGGAATGGACGAGATCAACGTCAAGGAGACCAGCGGAACTATCGCTATGGTCAACCTTGGGCGCGACACAAAGGATATTTCCGTTAAGGTCGGCGATACGGTCACGGTCACTGGTTTTGAGATGTCCAAGAGTGCCAATACGATTATGGCTAGAACATTCGAAGGTGCTGATGGAAAGACGGTAACCATAGCCAATGCTGGCATGCGTGGCGGATCCGGCGGCAACAGGAACAATATTCCCGCCAATCCCAGCAACAACGGTTAACGCATAGCTTCTTTCATAGAGATAGAACACCCCCGCCTATCGCAAGCGGGGGTCGTCTTTGGTCAGAAACGGCAAGAATGTCAGTTGGACAGCGGCGTCATCGCGATGCCGGGAAGCTGTACGGTCTCGACGCTATCTGGATTAGAAGGCGTGAAATGAATGTCCTTGCAGGGTCTTGTCTACCTCTTCCCAGCCCGTGATATAGGCATAGTTGTACCTCGGCGGCAGCCCGAATACGTAGGCGCTGTTGCGTCCAAGCTCGCTTGGTCCTATCGGTGCAGCGCTGACGTAGAACTTCTCCTGCTGAATCGCATTCCACTGAGCGAGCGTGAAGACCATGACGGGAATATCCTGGCGTGGATCTTTGGTCGTCCAGGCTGGATGCCTGATGAGGATCTCAGGCCCGTGCTCACTTGCGACCTGGCCGTTTGGCCCATTCGTATACCCCGTCCACGTTTGGTCAATGACGGAGTACCCTTTCCATGTCGATGGCAGCGAAACGTAGAAACCATACTGAGCGTTCCGATATTGAGTCTTGTCGAATGTGACGATCACTACCAAAACAACTGCGGCTACGATTACAACGCACAGCGCCGATAGAAGTGCTCGTTTTGACACTGTTCTCATGTGGTCGTCTCCTATCACTCGAAGAAATGGTATCTACCACGGAGTATATTGATAAATCCGGAATTGTATCACGCAGGCGCAGCTCATGTTATCTCTAGAAGCAAAGTGAGGGGTAATCAGAATGACTTGATCTGGACAAGGGGCGTAGTAAGACCAAATTTGCCCTGGAAGCGTATTGGAAAGTGACCTGGTTGGCGAAGTTGCGGCGGTCAGAGGAAACAGCGCAACCCCGGTCATGGATACTGACCAGGGGCGCGTAATCACTCTATCTCTTACGACTTCGCTGTTATCGTAATGGTGTGCGCAGCACTATCCCATTGAATGTCCAGCCCAAGCGACTCCGAGACGAAACGGAGAGGCAGGAGAGTCCTTCCGTACGAGATGACCGGTACAACAGCGGGATTGGTGTCGATGCCGACCGACTTGCCGTCTATCTCTGCAGCGTTCTTTCCGATCCACAGGTTCAGCGTCGTACCGTTCCTCACAACAGTGACCTTCTGCTCCGCCGCATCCCAGGCGATGCTTCCTCCAAAGACTTCGGTGACTATCCGTATGGGGATGAAGGTGCGTGAGCTGAAGATGTCGGGGCTGGCGTCGATTGGGACTTGCTTCCCGTCTACCAGGATCATCTTGCTCCCGAGCGTCAGCTTCATGATGTTCCCCGTGTTCATGACAAAGGAGGCCGTGACTGTCTTGTCGGTGTCCATCGTGATGGTTTCGGGATTCTTCGTGCCAGACAGGTCCCCTGACCATCCCGTGAAGGAATAGCCGGTGGCAGGAGTGACGGTGAGAGTAGCCGCTGTTCCGGCTGTGTAGGAAACCGCATCGGGGGACCTGACGACCGAGCCTCCCGCAGAAGGGGATGTCAC
>NZ_QXIU01000224.1:25881-26320 GCF_003570935.1 Candidatus Cryosericum odellii | reverse complement strand
CCTCCCGCAGAAGGGGATGTCACGGCCGTCAAGGTATGGGATGAGGACATGTTGTAGCTGAACACGCCGTGCCAGGTGCAGGCATATAAAGTAGCAGTAGCCGGGTTAACGACAAGGGACGTAACCCCTTGATGGAGACCGGTGTCCGTCCAATTGGCCCCACCGTCCGTCGAGCGGATGATGCCGGTATCGCCGGCAGCGTAGACGGTCGTGGGCGTTGCGGGGTCGAGGACAATGGCGTAAAGGTCGATGCCAAGGAGCGCATCGCCGGCAGCAAGGGCTACAGTCCACGTGTTGCCGCCGTCGATGGAACGCAGGATCCGGCACAGTGTCTGCTGATAGTAGGTATAGGCAGAGGCTGCATACATGATCGAAGGATTTGCTGGATTGATCGCCAGTGCGACAACGCCGTCCCCGCCTTCCGGTCCCATCTTGATGG
>NZ_QXIU01000224.1:0-25838 GCF_003570935.1 Candidatus Cryosericum odellii | reverse complement strand
ATGGCAGTCCAGTGGTCGCCGCTGTCCTTGGAACGGTAGACACCGCCGGCGGCATCTGCACCGTCAACATAGACATACAAGGTTGCCGGAGTGACCGGGTCAACGATGATGCGCAGAATTTCATAGACGGTCTTGAACGTTGTTTTCTTCGTCCAGGTCGACCCACTGTTGTTCGATCGGAAGACTTCTTTTGCAGTGCACGCATAGAGAATAGTGGGAGTCTTCGGGTCGATGGCGATGTGGCTGACAGAGCCAATGGTGGACGTTGAGCTCGCCGTGTGCCATATCATGCCGCTATCGTGGGAATAGAGAACGCCGTTGACGCAATTCTGATACATGATGGAGGGAGTGATGGGATCGACGACAAGATCTCCAACCCTCTTTCCGCCAGTGAAGGCAACTGGGAAATTCACCTTTGTCCAAGTGGCGCCGCTGTTGGTGGAACGGAACAGTCCGGCATTGGTGCCGACGTATAGTCTTGTCGGCAACTTTGGATCAATGGCAATGGAGTTGACCACTCTGTTGGTAAGTCCGGTGTTTATGCCACTCCATGTACTACCGTTGTCTGTGGATCGAAAAACGCCGAGGTCGTTGGTACTGGCATACGCAGTGGCAGGAGCCTTGGGACTGATGGCGAGACAGAAGGACGAAGTCCAGTTACCTCGGCCGAAGTGCAACGATTTCCAGGTATTGCCGCCATCCACGGAGTTGAAGAGGCGATCCTGCGAATTGGCAACGCTTGCAGTGCTGCTGGCGTACAAAATCGTAGGGGTCCGGGGGTCGATGGCAAGAGAAGTCGCATCGTAGCCGGTGAGACCGGTGTTTATCGCCGTCCACGTAGCGCCGCTGTCCCTAGATCTGAGGACGCCATTGTAGTTAGCTATGACGTACAGCGTGGTGGGGGTCTTTGGATTGATGACAAGAGACTTGACGCCGCTTTTTGTCAGGCTGGTATTCATGCTTTTCCATGTGCCACCGTTGTTGGCAGAGCGGAAGACACTATAGCCGGTAACAACGTACAGGCTGGTTGGAGTGAGGGGATCTATGGCAACGGACTCAACGCCCGGTTGAACTGTCTCAGCAGCAATGATGCCGCACGCTGTCCAGGTGGTGCCACCGTCAACGGTTCGGAAGAGGCCTTCATTGGTGCCGGCAAACATCGTAGAGGGGGATTTCGGGTTAATGGCAAGGCAAGTCATGTTGCTGAAATCAGAAACAATGCCGAAATAGTCCGGCACACTGGAGAATCTTCCGTTTATCGCTGTCCACGTAGCGCCGCTGTCTTTGGAGCGGAACAAGCCTTCTGCCGTGGTAGCGTACAGGGTGGAAGAATGGACGGGATCAACGGCAAGAATGGAGACGCCGCCATCATACATCGGAAGCTGTTTCCAGGCGTTAGCATCTGCCGCTTTCACGAGAGGAGTGTGAACCAGAACACCCGAGAGACTTAGCGAGAGACACAGAGCTAGAACCATGATGGTCGTAGCGAGTGAGTGATTTCGTGCCTTGGTTGTTGTCATGTTGTATACCTCCAACGCGTGCCTTCCTTCAACAAGGGCGTTGGACTGGTAACTGAACACCAGCGCCATCAGCGCGCCGTATCGTTGCGGCGTCGCAGCACGATCGTACCTTCTACAACAAATATAATACGGTAGTGATGTTTTGACTAACATGAGCGACCGGGCGACGTACAGACGCTAACCGAGCCAATATATCGCCATCACAGAAAACGCTGACGATCTGGATGGGTTGATGACAAACGGAGGGCGGTTTGTGACTGAAAGTGACAGAAACGTCAGTTCAGCAGCTGTGTCACCACAAATCCGAAAAGATGGCCGCGAATCGGGAAATTGGAGATCGAACCCGGTTTTCGGGGAACGAACCAGGAACGTGAAGGACGAAGTTGCGTTCCCTAGAGAGACACAGAGATAGTGTCACAAACAGGCGTGGCAACAGATATCAAGGATGAGTTGTGCATTAATACTTACAAGTCCGGACTTCAGCCGGATCGCATGTCCGAATGTGTCCAGATCATTGTTCATGCGCTGGGAAAGGCTAGGTCATCGCGCCCAGTCGGTGCATTTCCGACTCGAGTTTTCCCAATCCTAGCACGATCATATCAAACGAGGGTTTGTCCCCAAAAAGCACGTCCTGCATTCTGTGGTAATCTTCTGCAAGTCTTGCTCTTGTTTCAGCCATGGGCACGAGCTTTATCTTTTCCAACGTCGCTTCATCATACTGCGCCCACGACGAATGGTAGAATTTCTGGTTGAAGGAAGCTACTGTGTTGAGTAATTCCACGTCTGCAAGGGCCTCATCCATGGTGGGTGTTTGCGAGAGCATGTACAGGTCATAGTAATGTCGCGCATACCTCTCTGGAACCTTCCCGTTAACTCGGTGCGCTTCTTTGTGAAGGATGACAGCTTTCTCCCAGAACGTTCTCTTGACTTGTACTGTCCGGATAACGGTACCGGCTTGCTTGAACTGGCGAGGGTAACGCTCAGCAGCGTATGGCTGAATCGTTGTGTCCGTAAATGGAGTCCATGCAGCTAGAGCCCCGATTTCCAGTCGTATTTCGGGGATGACGTAAGAATCACGGAACAGGTGCGGATACACAATGCAAATCGTCTGTCTGTCATTCTCTTCAATGTAAAATCGAACGGGTTCTCCGACATATTTCTCTGTCAGGCTTTTAAGATTTGGCATAAGAGATGTGGCCAGGTACTCCTCAGTTTTCCCGTTAACCACATCATTGAATGCTTCTTGCTGCGTGTTCGTTCTCTTATCATAGGGTTCATCCCTGGAATACCCCAGCAACCGCCAATCAAGGATCAAATCTATGTCCTCAGAAAAGCGTCTTATAGCGTGATACCCCTTGGATAGACTTGTACCTCCTTTGAAGCAAAAACGTGTCGCATCTTGGCTCTGGTGGAAAAGGACATCCAGGAAAAAGCATACCCAGAAGTCCTTCTCCATAATTGCATCGCTAATGCCCATGTTGAAAGCTGCATTTCCAAAGAGCATTCGCCTATTTGTGGCGCTCTCATTTGCTATCTGGTACATGCTACTGCCAGGATCTTTCTGATTTCTTCAGCGATCCACACTCTGCTTGTCCTAGATTCACGGGCCAGCCTCTTCTTCTCGGTGTCAGACAGCAAGCTGCCAATCTTTGCTCTCGCAGAATCATTCATTCCGCTTTTGTCGAGAGCCTTAATGGCTTCTATGATCAATGTGCTCTTGGAGGAAATACCCGTTATCTCCTTTGACGAGATGCGCTTGAAGTAGAGCTTGATTCCTTTATCTAGCTCTATTTCCTTGCTTGGGCCGCTGCTCACAAAGTGATATTCTGCCGGGACCTGCGTCGAAAGCCCCAGCGCGTTCAAGGCGGTGTTTCCGCTTGGCGCGATCGTCCACCGGTTCTTCCTTGCAATCTTCTTGGCAACATCGAGAGGAGATGGTTCCACCTCTTCCTGCAAAAAGAAACTGTAATATGGACTCTTATAGATGCCCCTTTTCACTCGAAACAGTTTGCCTTCTGCGGTCAATTTTGAGGCGGCTTCTTTCACGCCTGAGTAGTTCCCAAGGTCACGAAAGTCCGCCAACATGTAGATGCTATTCTTGTGACCGTTTTTTATGTGGTCTTCAATTCTTTGCTTGATAGTATCTGGTTTCATCTCATCACCTCGTGACCATTATTATATCAAAATGGTCATGAGGTAGCAGGCGTATTTCCGTCAGAAACGGCACAAACGTCAGTCAGATAGAGGCGTCATCATGAATACGGCAAATCGGCAAGGAATCGGGAGATTTGGAAATGAACCCGGTCTTCTGGGAATTAGCCGGAAAATTCCACAGTTCCTACGTCACTGGCAAATGGACGCTACCTCATCAGACATGACGACCAGAAATCCGTTGTCTATCGCGCGGAAAAGCCACAAATTGTCAGGGTTTGTCAGAGGGGTAACCACCTTTGTGATATTCGTCGTCCATAGCTCCTTGCCCGTTGCTGGATCAGTGCCAAAAACAAGTCCGCCAGTGGCATATGCATACAAGACATCTCTTGTGGCGACAAGCCTCGGCGAAGGAAAGTAGTACTGTTTCGTACCATCGTCTTTTGCAAACTGCCGCTTCCATACCACAGTGAGCGACGGGAGTCTCAGAGCCACAAGCGTACCTGTATCATTTGCAGCATAGACACGATTGTTGTCGACGGCAATTGAGTACCAGTACGTGCCGTCACTGAATGCTGTAGAAACCAGCTTGCTCTGTTGAAGGTTAGTGTCTTGTTGAGAGTCGAGAGGCAGCACAACAATGGACTTCTTCAGTTCAGTATTGGCATTGCCGGAAGACAAGAGCAGGATCAACCGGTCGTCCTGTTCGATGAGCTTCTCTGGTGATCCGGCCAGACTCCTTATGGGAGTCACTTCCAGTGTCTTTGTGTCGATAGCGACAACGTCGGTATATACGGCATCTGCTCCATCGCTTGCTGTGACGATGGATTTGTCCTGGGGTGTGCCGACACACAGGTCTGCGTATATTGTTCCGTCATCGTAGAGGAGCGATGCCAGCGGCAAATGGGCAGATAGCGTTGGATACTTGATGTAGTCAATGAGCTTGCCGTTCGAGGCGTCCCACACGTAGATCCCGGAATAACTTTCCACGTTAGGAACGACTATCTGTGCTCCGTACTGATTAAGATTCTCTATGTTCTGTCCGGCAGCCTCAACAGCATAGAGTCTGTTGGCGATAGGGTTGCTCTTCGACGTATCAGGCAGGATAGTACTGCACATATTGCGGAAGACGGTTTTGCTGTCCGGAAACGCACTGCTCCACTTTACTGAACCTGTTGCGCGATCAAGGCACACATCGCCCGTGTATATGCTATCAGTATCATATGCCGACCATTGATCGTCCACGCCATATCCAACGATCGACCAAATCTTCTTTCCGGTCATCTGGTCCCAGGCAGTTGTTCTGACTTCGTAGTTGTCTTCAGCTTCTTGAGACATCGCATAAAGTATCCCGTCCAGGGAGCTCGGCACGTTGGCATATTGCAGGCCATTGTAGCCTGCCTTCTGTGTTGGATAAGACAAAGTGACTTTTGATGGCGCTTGTTTCAGACCGTTCACGTCCACAAACGTATCGTTGACGGTATGAGATCCGACCGATACAGGCAGGCCAGTGGATTGACATCCAGACAGAGTGGTGGCGACAAGGACAACAATCATCAGAACAGCTACTGTCGAGACATGTCGCAAGCTTGCCTTTCTCATTTCATGCCCTCCGCCTCGTACGTATCCCCATCTAATACAAGTGTAGTGCGATAGCGATGTTCTGACTAACCCGGGCGAAAGGAGTGCGGCCAAGAGTATCGGAGCAGGGCAAGGTGCTGTACCGTGGTCATCCGCTCAGAACTTTGCATTATACCCCGTCAGGTACCTTCTCTTCCATTAAACTGCGGTAGTCGATGATTTCACCGTCCACGGAGAAACTGCCGTTTCCGATGGCATGGCAGACTCTCTTCTCCGTTTTTCCTTCGTTGTACCAGATGCGGGTTACTTCCAGTATGACAAGACCGTGCTTCTCCACGTAGTCGACGACCTTGCATTCCAGAGCGGCAAGGCATTCGCCGATCAGCGGTGCCTTTACATCTTTTGCCGGAAGTGCGGTCAGATGGAACTTTTCAAACTTGTCCACTTCTGTACCGGAAACCATGCCGATGCGTACCACCGTCTCCAGCATTTCAACCGTAGGAACATTGATGACGCATTCTTTTGTTTCCAGCATGGTATGAAAAGAGTGGTTCCACGGGCCGGTGGAAATGGCAATGTGCGGCGTGAAGTCCATCACCATGTGCCAGGAAATCGTCATCACGTTGTTCTTGCCATGGTCGTTGGTGGAAACCAGCACGACCGGACCGGATTCCAGAAAGGTAAATCCTTTCCGTTTATCAATTTCCTTTAATGGCATACTGAGCCTCCACTTGTTTAGTCCTGCTCATAGGCACCGAGGGTTCGCTTGTGAGATACAACTTCCTTCTTAACGAATGGATTTGCGGAGTTCCTCGTTTTGGCGCATGATCTTCATCATTTGAACAAAGGCATCGTCCGTCATTCGTAGATAGTGGATACCCTGTCCGATAGCAATTGCGCTCGGAATACCGGTCCAGGAGAAAAGCAGCATGAAGATTCCAGCTCTTGTATTTCCAAGGTAGAACTCGTGTATGCCGAAACCACCGAGAAGGAGAGCGAGCATGGCAGCTGTTCTTCTGTCCTTGCCTTCGCCATCGATATACATAATGTTCGGATAGAGAAGCGTTGCAGCTGGCACTGGGACGAACGCGTCGTTATTGACACCGCAATATGGGCATTTTGCGAATGAAGGAGAATATGTGTTGCCGCACTTGGGACAGACGATCTTGTGCGTGACGGTGCATCTTGGACATGCATCATCAACAGCATTGTCATACAGTTCATGGCAGTGCGGGCATTCAACAAGCATGTATTCCTTTCATGCATCCAGCAAGCAAGCGCATTGCAACATCTCCACACAGGAGAGTATAGCTGGCGATCGTGAACACTGAAAGTGGTTAGAAAGGAGAGGACCGTCCGTGCTCTTTTCATAGACAATCCTCTTCTTGTGGTTTCTGCAACTAGAGTCGTGCGATTCCGTGTCCGCAAACCCGCATGGTTGTGTAGGGCACTCAGGGTTACACGACATCCCCGCCAAGACCGGCATTTTGGGATTCTTCAGTCTTGTCTCTCGAAACTGTACGATACTGCACATATTTGCCTCATTCATATGCAGAAACACATAGCAATCTGCACATAATGTGTTAACATGTATGCAGATAGCGAGACAGAGGTGCAGATATAAGGAGATTCGACTATACGTTCCTTGGACATGGCATGGTGCCGGCAAGCATCGCCAACCTGGCGGGAGCGATCAGGGAGATAAAGGCAATGGAATCAGGGCGCATGGACTTATTCCCGGACATGCTCAGCAGCCTTGAGCAGATCGCCAGAGTAGAGTCCGTGAAGGGATCCAACGCCATCGAGGGGATCGTCACGACCGACCAGCGGATCAGGGAGATCGTCAACGGGAACATCGCTCCGCTGAACCACGACGAGACGGAGATCGTGGGATACCGCGACGCTCTCGGCCTTGTCCACAGCAATTACCCGACGATGGAGATCAACAGCTCGACCATCATGGGACTGCACAGGACCATGCTCTCGTATACTCCGCAGGGCGGAGGCGCCTACAAGGTGGCCGACAACGCGATCATGGCAATAGATACGTTTGGCACGAGGCACATCCGCTTCACGCCGGTTGCTGCAGCGGAGACGCCGGAGGCAATGGAACGGCTGATCCTGGCATACATGTCCGCTCGCAGCGACAGTTCCATCAATAGCCTTCTGCTCACTCCATGCTTTGTTCTGGACTTCCTCTGCATCCACCCGTTCACGGACGGCAACGGACGCATGTCGCGCCTGCTGTCCCTGCTGATGCTGTACAAGAGCGGATTCGACGCGGGAAAATACGTGTCGTTCGAGGAGCAGATCAACAGCACGAAATCTCAATACTACGAAGCGTTGAAGATGTCTTCGGAAGGCTGGCACATGAATGAGAACTCCTATTTCCCGTTCATGGAAAACTTCCTGACGACGCTGCTAATCTGTTACAGGAAATTGAATGAACGTTTCGATATCGTTCAGGGAAAGCACGCGACCAAGGCGGAAAGGATAGAAGCCGCAGTTCTGCGCAGCATAAAGCCCATCTCCAAAAAGGAGATCTCAGACCTTTTCCCGGACATCAGCCCGACGACCATTGAAGCGGCCCTGGGAAGGATGGTTAGAAACGGCGAGATCACGAAGACCGGCGGAGCGCGGAGCACGAAGTACGTCAAAAAGATAGGACAATAGAAACGCTGTGGGAATAGTCGAGAAGGTCTCTCTTCGATAACACAGATGCGAACTGCGAACAATTCCGAGACATGAGTATGCCATGGACATATTCCGACAAATCTGCATATTCTGCTCCCCACAATATGCAGAAACGAAATCAATGATGCAGATAATCTGAGCCAAAAAGGCGGGATCGCGGAGCTCGGACAAGAGACTAACAGAGACAGGCCTTCGAGGTGGCTCCGGGAGCGAAATAGCGGCGAGCCATCCAGGGCCGCTCTGGTACGAAATCCCGCAAGGGCAATTGGTCCGCCATCGTCATCAATTCCACGACTCTATTTGTAGATTCCACGACATATTTGCAAATTCCACGACATTGATCGTATGGTGGATTGCTGACGATCCAGTCTGGGTTGATGACGAACGAAAGGCAGATGTAAGCCGGAAACGGCAGAAGTGTCAGTCAGACAGCGGCGTCATCGCAAATCCGACAATTTGGCCGCGAATCGGAGAATTTGGGAATGAACCCGGTTCTTGGGGAATGAACCAGGAAAACACGGGGCGAATCCACGCCAATTGGAGGTCCGAAGTTGTAGAGTCAAGAACATTGATACAAGCTCTTTCTCAACCATCTTGTCTTGCAAACGCTTCTTACATTAGAATCCTGTAATCCCACGTTCGCAAACTCGCATAGTTGCGTAGGGCATTTGAAATGCATCGACTTTGTTTGTCGCAGTCACTTGAAACAGCGAGGGAGAAAATGGTCTGTTCGCAGAAAATCATGTATACTTTGACACCAAGTATTCTGAGAATGTCTCTGCTCCAATTCTGCGACCCTTACGTCGCATGCCCGCCCAGATAGTATTCCCCTCATCTTCTGTGATATGTTTCCCCTCATAGGCTTCAACCAGGATATCGCCGGTTGTCACGTGTTTCAAACCAAACTCTTCTATGTACGAGGAGATGTCCTTCAGATTATTACTTGCGACGATACCCTCAGTAGTTTTTGCCAAGGCAATGCAAGCTGCTTCACCTTTCCCGATAACAACGTGCCCCTTGGAAGGGAATCTCGACAAAGTGTAATATAGATCATAGGCTTCAGTACCAGCCTTTATTGCTTCGATAACAACTTGTTTTTGCGCGAATAGCGTATCTATGGTGATGTTGAATGATGGAAGTCCCGGAAAAGACAGTTCGTCATATACCTGTTCAGGTATCACGACTCGTCCTGGATAGAGTCTAGTTAATAGACTTTCTTTGCCGACCCACAGGAATGCTGACAAACAGTCAGTATCGAAGAAGAGTAAATCAGTCAACTGATTCGCTCCCCTCTGACGCTTCACCATAGACAAGGTCAGATCTGAAAGCCTCTAGCAATAGCTCTTCGTACTTGCCGTTCGAAATCAACCCCTCTTTCAAGCTTTCTTCTGCTTGCTGGATGTAATAGCCGTAGGTCGCGTGCTGTTTTTCCAGTGGTAGCGGCTTGTACAGAGAATCGTCATACCCCAGATTGCGGGCAGAGTTGATGACGCCACGCCTCATGGGTTCTGCTTCTTGGCTGGTGAGTTCGTTCTCTTCAAGTAATCGGAACAGCATAGCTTGCCTGCTGACCCAAAAGTACTGTTCGAGCTCCACAACATTGCCAACAGTCAGTTTGTCATCGACTTTTTGCTTGACCCGTGCAATTGCTGCTGTCAACGCATCAGGCGGCACCAAGAAATACGAAGCAAACTGGTCGGCTTCTCTTTCGACTTCGTTGCCGCCGCCGATCTTCTGGGAACAAATTGCCGTTGACAAGTTATCATCGAAATACACATGAAACAATTCATGCGCCATGGAAAAATGCTGCCTGCCAACAGACATGGCAGAGTTGATCGCGATGACTGTACTGCCAGTTCCTTTGACGCACATCCCGCTCAATCTATCGCCCATTGGATAAAACACCATCGTAAAGTGCTTTGAGCGCTCAATGTTCGCGACTATCAATGGGAATATATCGATACGAGATGATGTATCTTCGCCAAGCTGCTTGCGTAACCAGACAGCTCTCTTCCACGAATCCACTTCATTCATTACCACAACCGCCCTTAAGCAGCCTTGTCATAAAGTCTCCGTTCAATGCAATCCTGTTGATGGCACTAATGGTTTCCAGATCCTCTTCATTGATTTCACTTGCTCTAAGTGCAAGCGACAGCGGTTTCATGTTACAGGCACCTTCACTGAACACTGACAAATCAACACCAAACAAAGTAGCCAGTTTTTCGAGCAGCCTGGCACTCAGAGCCCTTTCACCTGACTCAAACTTCGAAATGAGACTCTGATCCACCTGCAAATAGTGGGCAATGTTGTCTTGTGTAAATCCGCTTCTTTCGCGGAGTGACTTTATTGTTGCGCCAACATCAGCTTGCGTTTTGTTCATGGCCACACCTCCCCTTGCGAAAGCAGTATATGCTGTCGTTGTCATAAAAGCAAGAGCCAAATCATTGGTCATTATGACAGTCAGAATTCGGAAGTCAGATTCCTCAACAGAAACGATGCTTCCTTATTGACAATTCGAGAAGAATCTCTGTCGCGGCATATACTATGCCAAACACCTGCTTGCCCATCAGGCATCAGAAAGCCCCGTACGTCACAATTCATCAGTCCGAATGGCAAGAATGCTGAGAAAGGTTGGCCGCGAATCGGGGGATTTGGAGATGAACTCTTTGTCCGGAGAATGAACAGACAACGTAGAAGACGAAGCAGTAGAGGCCAGGGAGAGCAACGGGCTTGTCTGGTCTTTCCGAGTCGCTATGCTTCTTAGTTAAGATGGCTGCTCAAGCAGCACTGTGGTCGCCAGGAACAAGTTCGTGGCATAGTTGGGGGGCACAAACGTGCTTACGACAAACAGATACTCGGCCCGGACGTTACTGACATCACGCTTCTGCTCGATATTCTCCCCGCAGGTGAGGCGAAAAGCAGCATAAGTCCGGCAATGGCAAGAATACTCTCATACTACTACGTGCTAGGGCTGCATCTAGTGCGCACGCCACGTTGCATCGGATTCAACATGCCACCGTATCATGTCATCGTTACCCAAGGACTACGGTCCAAGAGCAACATTGTTGTCGGGTTCTGCGCTCCGAAGCTAATGCCTAAGTACGATGATTCACGCAACCTGATCTGCGTTGGCTTCAATAGACCGGATTTTGGGAAGTGGTTCTATGCACCACAAGGGCTCTGGGGACCGAGAACACAGATGATGGACTGGGCAAGAGACCTTTTTGGCGACACGAAATCCGTGAAGATCCTCTGGCCAAGAGTGCTTGCGGTCATGTCTGCTTCATTGATGAGCCATAGTGCAGAAGAACCCTGCCTTCTCGTGACCAATGATCAGCATCTCCTTGCGCATCAGACGGGCATCCAGAAAATGTCTCCACGAGGTCCTGCGCGCATCGTGACAGAATCTGAAGCTTTGAGGATACTCGATCTCTACCAGAAGCAGATTCGCCGTTACTGGCTTCGGCCTAATTGCGAGGTGATACACGGTAGGTACGGTTGGTATTGGAGCGCCGCGCAGGCAGACTTGCCAAATGTGTCTGAGCGGTCCGCCTTGTCTCGCGCAATGCATATCAGATATGCAGTTGATTCTCTGGGCACTGCATACTATGGCAACGCCGATTCTTCCGACAGTGAGGAATCTGCGTATCATTTTGACTATCTGCTCGTGCTCCTCACAGCAACCTTGGACGAGACTGCACTTCAGGTTGCTGATCACCACCAGCTCAAAATGCGACGCGACCGGGTGTCAATGCGGCCTCCAAGGAAGGGACAGACCGGAGGCGATCATGTTGACTTCTATAACCAGGTATGTGCGGCCAATCCGAAACTCTCAGAACTCTGGATGCAGTCGGCAGCATTCCTGCAACTCCTCTACAGTCTCCGGGACACAGCTGCACATCTCGAAATTCTTGGACAGTTTGCCTCTGACTACATTCCAAGATACTCCGGACAGCACATGATTGCCATAGATTTGTCAAACTGGACCACCAGACATGGAGAGACGGCACAGGAGATGTTCGAAGAAGCGGTCGACCTGCCCTCGCCTTTTGAGCCATGTACCAGTCTCGGGGTCTTGCCAATTGGACCAGCACAGACAGCACTCCGCTTGAGCTTCTTGGTGGAACCGTACCACTTCTCCGTCGAAGCATGGTCCCGTGTCGGATATCTACTGAACGAATCCGCGAAGCTGATTGGGTCTCCCATTCAAATACAGGACACGGTTGACGATCCGAAGAATTGGCTCAGAAACTGGACTCGCACCTTCAAGGACGAGGCTCTTGACGGACTTCCTCTAGATACGCCAGGCTTCTAGTCGAGAACGACAGGATGTCAGTCGTCATTGAATGCGAAGTGTGAGCAAGGAATGAAGCACTGTGTTCATGAAGTGGCTCTAGAAGAGAAACAAAATGGCATCGAAACGTCGCGAGTGGGAATAGAAATGGTTTGAAAGCCAGTCTCCGTACTGCCATCACCAATTACACGACTCTATTTGTCTAATCACTGGACTGAGACATTAGAGTATTGATGTTTCGTGCTCGGAAACCCGTGTCACTGCATAGGGGTCAGAAATGGCAACACTTTTCATTCTAGAATTTTTCACCTGGCACTCGATTGCGATCAGAGTGAGCTGTGAGGACAGAATGGTGGAAAGATGAGTCAGTAACTGGTGTCATTGGCAATTGCTGGTTTCTTGATTCAATTGCCCAAATAAGGGTTCAATTGACGAAAAGGGCGTCCAATTTGGACGTAGTTGATGGTCCAAAACTTCAGGACCGCGGAGCTGCTGCAAGTCTTCACGTTGGAGATTACATACCCAAGGTTGGTTGCAAACTTTTGTGGGCTCGCAATGGCCATCCGGTTCATGTCTTGCCGTTTGCATCTGTTCCCATGTCTGTCTTCCTTTTTGCATTCCAGAATGCCCCAAGTACAATTCTCAGTCCGAACCACCAAGCGTAGACTGCATATGCGGATTGGCACGCCTCGTCATCCAGCAAACCATGAGCAAGCTCATTGCGAAGATTTGGTCCACAAGGGTCACAAAAAAGAGCCTTGAGCTCGAATGACACGTCTTCGCCAAAGATCTGGGTTGTCTCGGGGAAACTCACCAGTGTGCCTAGTCCGTTCTCCGTCTCAATTCCGTCGTCGCTGAGGGTGGTGGTCTTGACGCCGGCAGCCCTGAGATGGTAGCGTACCATATGCTCAATCTGCGGAACCAGCAAGTGTAGTGCTGTAACAAAGTCCTTTTCATATCCAGCGAAGAGGGCTTTCCCAAACAGACGTTCACAGCCAATCGGAACGATTGGGGAGTGGGCGGCAACGGCAACAAAATCACCCTCGCGTAACCGATGTTCGAGAACCATGACCCTCAAGGCAGGCCAGATGTAACTTGGAACAGCAAGGCCAATTTCCATGGCATAGTACTCTACCATCTCCGCCCATAGAGCTGCCTTGTTGTTCTCGGAGTCGGGATTACTCTGCTCCATTCCTGGACGCCTCCCTATCACACGACCGTCTTTGGATATGTACGTTGCAGGGATGAGCGCCTCCAGTGCGTGCTCTCGGAGCATTTTCTCCGAGGACTCTCGGATCTGGGCTACCCGTGCTCCAGGGTACACTGTGACGAAAGCGGCCAGAGCATCAGTAGCCGACTTTCCCCTCACGGCATTCCGCGCGATCTCGACAGACTGCGTGATGTCGATGGGATCCGAGCTGAATGCTTTCACCTCATCCAGCGATCGCTCCCCCGCCTCGTTAAGATTCTTCTGGAGTTCAGCCATCCGCTCGTCAACGCGGTAGGTGGAGCGCTCACGTCGGGGAATGGAGCGGTACGTTTGGATCGCCTTTTCGTAGAAGCTCGCTGCAACCATGTGACTCGGTTGATCTGACGAAGCCCGAGCAACAGCTTCTTTGACCCATTCTTCCGCCACGAACGCGGTCATCTCTGTGGTTTTAGCGACGTCTCCTGTCTGTCGGAACCACTTTGCAGCAGCCGCAGAGAACTCTCTCGCACTGTGCAGGTCACCTTGCTCGTCGGAGTATCGTGCCAACGACTCCAATTTCTTGGCGATGCCAGCTGCTTCTTCGTGAGCAAGACGGTTTGCCGCCAGCAGGTCGGCCAACCAGAGTGAGAGGAACCCATCTTCGCTCTTGGCAACTTCGAAGGCAGTTACGATTGCGGTCTCGATTTCCTTTATCCGCTCCCCCGCTCCGGCCCCTAGCATTTGGGTCAGGCTGATTGTGCGCTCCCAGCATTCATCTCCCCCGCGTCCCCATGTCTCTACATCAAGAGGGATTCTTCGGTAGGCGTCGATAGCCATTAACGCGTGCTCGGGACTTCGTGGCGTCTTCTTCAGTAGCCAAACCAAATCAGCCAGGCGAGCTTGGAGCCATGCATCGTCGACCTCCTCCACGATCAGGGAGAAGAAATCGATATCTGACTTCTCGAAGTCCTCCGGTATTGCCGTATGGTTACCTTTCATGACTATGAACGGCTTGAAAGGCTCGTTAGGGCTACCTGGATTGAGTATCATAGAGCATGCATCCGCCAGCAGCCACAGTACTTTCCCTTCAGAGGTTCTGCCCCCGTTCACGGCGGATCGAGCGGCGGTGGACAGCGATTCCCATATACCAGTGTAGCCTTTCCCCTCACTAGAAGTGACAGCTGACTTCCAGTCAGAATCGCGGAAGTCGTCAATTCCTACTGAAAGGTCTTTCGGATATCGTTCCATAGATCCTCCATCTCGTCCGGTTAAGAGACCCGACAACAATTAGACCAATCCACATAGCACCGGAGTTCAGGGTTCGTGTCGTATAATGCGTCCTGCAGTCTTCTAGTGGAGACTCCTTGGCTCCTTTACTTGGCTCAGCGGCCGACAGTGACAGACACTGCTGGATACGTGAGCATAGCTATGCATTGTGCACGCCGATGATTCTGCATATCGCTCTATGCTCAGGCAGAGCGACGTTTTGACCCTCTTCGGTTCTCTGGCTCGCCATTTTCAGTCGGTCTTGCCCAGTAATCCCATTTCTTGCCTGCTTCAAATTTGCATTGGCTCTGAAGGGCTCTTATGAACCAGTAGGCAGAATCGTGAGCCTTCCAGCATTCCTCTTTCTCAATAGTGACCGGAACATGCGCGACCTTCTTATCTCTTACGTCTTTAACGTTCTTCCGCCAGGCTTTTTTGGCATCATCGTAAGCTCTTGGGTCAACAGTGAGTAAGGGAAGAATTCTGGCAACTCGTTCATCTGCTTGAGTTCCTGCTACCTGCTTCGCAAGAGCGTCATCGAAGTTATATACCTGTCTCAATGTCCGCCGCAGGTAGTCGCCTATGAAGATCTCACATGCTCGTGCATAATCCAATAACGCTGTCTCGAAGTTCCCTTCATTAGTCTGCTCAATTGCCTCAAACATTTGTCTGAGCCACAAAGCGTATTGGGACATCTCGCGTACCGCAAAGAGGTGGCAGATCACATTGACCCGATTCTCAGGCAAGACATCCGGCGAGCTTGTTGCAACTGCGGTTCGAATCGAGGAATAGCGTCCGTCGCCGTCCTGTACTGGGCGTAGCCAAAGTTCAACCTTGTCCTCAAGTTCTGGAGCGACAATTGCTCTTAGAGAAATGGCGAATATCTTGTCTACAGGCTCCGGCAGAGGATACTCTCGGTAGATGCCAGGCGAAAGAAGAAACTCTGGCTCCTTCCCTATCTCCATGGTCGTCTCAAACAACAATCTGCCCGTCTTAGGATCTCTAAACTGCATTTTCGCTGTGCCACTATCAATAATCGTCTTGTGACCATCTGAGTAGTTGATGGTGATTCGTCCACAGGCATCATTGTCGATGGGCTGGATCATTCCGTTACTTGTGCCAAGTATCCCAATAGTCTGAAACAACGGATCAGGGGAAACTGCAACTTGGTCTCTTAGGACAATGATTGGTTTCCCGCAGCGTTTGCACGTGAAAGTCATCGTGGATTCATCAGAATTGGCCAACACACTAAACTTGCAGAAATCGGAACCATCAATGATTCCTTCCGCGCCACATTCAAGACACTTTATGTCAGGTGTTGGCTTTGCGAATCTGTTCACTGGTCCTCCATAACTACTTTCGTCTATATCAGTCTATGTTGTGAGGCGAGTTCTGCCTTCACGGTCTCTCGTATCGTCTGGTCGACCATCGTGCTCTTCCAGAGCGTCCTCGCTTCTCTAGCCTTCGAGGTCGGCTTCAAGTTGGGACTTGAAGGTGGCATAGGTTTTCTCGCGCAACGCTTTGAAAAACAACTCGTAGCTGACGGGCGACAGAAACTTGAAGTAGTAGGTCGTCCCTGCCAGAAGATCGTTGAGCGTCTTGAAGTGTAGTCTCGCAGCTAACAGTTTTGCCTTGTTCTCATCACTGGTATCATCGTCAATCTTGATCTCTACGCAAAGAATGTCGTCGCCCACCTTAATGAAGAAGTCTGGATTGAAGCTTCCCTGTTTCGGGTGTTCTCCTTTTCTCCAGGTATACGGGATGCTATAGAAACCGACGTCGACAGACTTGATCCACGCATCAAGCGCTTTCGCGTTCTTCTCCTCCACCAGCTTGCTCACGAACTTCTGCTCTGGTCTGTAGTCAGTGAGCGCCACATTAACTGGGGTCTTGAAGTTGTATGCGTTGTCGACGTTGTTCATTACCCTCTTTGGCAGGTCGTCATCGTTCAAGAGCTGTTGCAGCAACTCCGTGTCAGACTCGGTACTGAGGAGTAAGGCATTCTCGTCCAGGAAAACTGCTCCATCCTTTCGAAGTGCACTGAACGGGATGCTGTGCTTTGGCATATCTTTGGTTGCAATCTTGAACGGTTTCGTTGAGATCGGAACGATACGGGGGAAGGTACTCTTCTCTCTCTGAATAATGCCAAATGCCTGCAGCGTCTTCAGACGATTCTCCTTGCTTACCATGCCGGACTTGTCCTCTCGCGCCGCAAGCGACTCGAGAATCTTCGCTGCCAGTTTCTCACGCGTCCATTTCTCGCTGTAGCTAGTATTTGCGTCCTGGTCGAAGACGACGAGTCTGTTGAAGATGTCATTGGCGACTTCTTCAACAGGTACCATTTCATGCTCAATTGTCGTATTTTGTTGCTTCTCTTGCCACTCGATTCCCTTTGTACCCGGCGTTGCTATCACATAGGTCGTGCTCGAGTCTTCAGAGATACTTTGCGTCGAGTAGGTAATGGGTTTGTTCTCGAGGAGATTGTACTCACGTTCCTGTGCGTACGTGACCGTCTCGGCGATGTCCCGCTCATAGTTAATCTGGTCTAGCTCAAAGTTGTAGTCCTCATTCTTGTCAACGTGGTAACTGTTGATTCTCTTCTCGATGTCCATGACCTCATCGACGAGATGCCGAATGCTGCCGGACCACTTCTCATGGTTGAAGACGGTAACGACCGGTTGGGCGCCACCCTTGTATTCGTTGGGAATGCGGAGCCCCCGGCCCAGCACCTGGGCGATGAGGAGCTTGGAGTTGAACGCCCTCTCCTCATGAGGAACGATCTGAAAGACGTTCTTGACGTCCCATCCTTCGGAGAGCATGCTGACGGACGTGATCCATTCAACCGGATTGTCCTTGCTATCAACCATCCGGAGGATCTGGACGTTCTTCTTGTGCTCTTCTGCAGAGGTGACGATCAGCACTTTCTCAGCCGCGCTTCCCTTGGTTGTCTTCTCCTTCTTGGCAAGGAACTCGACGAGTCTTTCGGTAAGACTCTTGCAGGCACTGATGTCTTTCGTCACCAGAATCGTGATGGGTTTCACCATGCGATATGTAGTCTTGTTGGCCGTGTGATTGGCGTAAATCTTCTGGAACTTCTCGTCCTCTCCGCCAGGCGTGTCCTCCTGGACATAGCTGATGGTCTTGACGACGCGGTCTTCGATAGCATTGCGCAGGGAATAGCGGTGAATGACGTCCGCAAAGTACTCGTTGCCAATGTAGCAGGTCCCGGAGACATTCACGACATACTGGAAGCCGTACTTCGCATCGAGAAGGAACCCCTTCCACTGCTTGAGTTCTGCATCGAGCGCGTTCATGAGGTGATGCGCCTCGTCGTTGAGGATGAGTGTGCGAGCACCCTTGCCGGTTAAGCTGTCCTCGATGGCAGATTTCGTGTTGATACGCGTTGCATGGATGTTCTCGATACAGATATCCCCCTTCTCGATCGTTCCGGTCGCGTTGACAATGCGAGGGTTGAGTACCTTGGCGTTCTCGGGCAGGACATCTTTGAGTGTCCGATCGCTTGAGAGAGAGCGGAACTTTTCGGTGAGTCCTGCCTCGATCGTAATAGAGGGACACAAGACGAGAACTTGGTCGACAGCCCCCTCTGCCAGAAGGATGCGTGCGATGCCGTACATCGCGTAGCTCTTGCCTGTACCAGTTGCATGGTCGATGGAGCACGACAAGCAGTCTGGGAGTTGAAGTGTCTTGATGAAAGCTTTCAGAGATCCGTATTTCTCCTGAAGTTTTGAATTGCCTTGGTAGTTCTGCGTAGCCAATTCCTCAGTATTGCTATATTGTCCACCCAAGAAGTACCGAACCGTTTCGCGAATGGCGTCTGACTGGTACTCGCGGGTTCCGCAGAGCGCTTCGAGAAATGGCTCGTACTTGGATAGATCGAGCGTTTGCGGATTATAGCTCGGCGAAACGTGAAGCACTAGATCCTCGTTACGGAACTTCTGCTGATCTTCCATGTCTATCGTCCCTTACGCTTGGTGAAGTCAGACAGCTTCTTGATCTCGCGCTTCTCGTTCCCGAAGATGTCGAGGTAGATGATCATGCATTGCCCATCGATCTTCTCCGAAGCGAACCGTACTTCGTAGCCATTCTTCTTGAGGTCTTCTGCATAGAAAATATCATCGAGATCGAATACCTTGCCGTCGTAGTCATAATCGAGCATGACCATGGAAAGAGACTCCAAGTTGGCCAGGTTCACCGGTTTCTTGGAGATGACTCTGCTTTCGAACTGCTTGATGCCAATGACACATTCCTTCGATTCCTGGTTTAGGAGATCGGGGTCTTTGACCTTCTCCAATGAGTACGTGCAGTCAACGGTCGGCGTCTGTACGAAGTCGAATCCGACAGCGTCCACAGTGTCGTTGACGTCCAATTCGCTAACGGGCTGCTTCAACTTGGAGAAGCCACGATTGTGGATCTCCTCGATGATAGAGTACGGGATGCGGAGGATGTAGTATTTCACCCCGTCCAACTCGATGTAGTCCTCGAGAAAAGCAACAGATCCGGCGGGAGCAATGAGGAAGAAGCGAGATCTGATCTTCTTTCCCAGTGCTGCGTGCAGCTGCTCAACGAAGGTGCGGTCTACCATGGCGCTCTCGTGTTTCTGGTAGTCAAACACCATCACGCTTGCATCGCCGAGGTGGCCGTCGAGCGCAAGACCGCCAATGGCATGTGGTTCGTCGCGGCACTGAAACAGAGCAAGAGCAAACTGGCGGTACTGCTCCCATGGGAGCTCCTTGAGCGCTTTGTAGTCGTAGAGTCCGGCGTTGTAGAGCGCAAACGGGGCACAGTCTTTTCCGTACTTCTTCTTTGGATCATCCAAGCTCTTGCTCTCTGCGATGCGCAGAAGTCGCTTCTGCATCGTATAGATGGCCAGCTTTCCACAATCAACTCCGATCCAGCGCCTGCCGAGCTTCTCTGCCACTGCGGCCGCCGTTCCTGAACCCGCAAAGCAGTCAAGAACTATGTCGCCTGGTCTTGACGAGGCCCGAACAATACGGTTGAGCAGTCTCTCTGGTTTCTGCGTGGGATACCCGGTCAGTTCGTTCCTGGAAATCTGACCACCAGATGGTATGTCTGTCCACCAGTCCTCGGGAACCTTCCCTTGCACATACTCCTCTTTAGCCACTTGATTTTCGCGTCCCGCGTAGATGCCACCCTCGCCTTCTGAGTACTTCCGTCGGGCCATGAAATTCTCGCTGTAAGGGACTGTTACGTCATTGCCGTTGAAGACACACGTACCCTTAGGACAGTAGCGCAATATGACATCGTGTTTGCTGGGGAAGTCGTCCATCTTCCGTGTCGGTCCACTGTAGCACCAGACGATCTCGTTCCTGAACCTATGCTCGCCAAAGACCTCATCCATGATCGCTTTGGCGTAGTGACCCTTCTTCCAGTCAAGATGCACGTACACTGTGCCGTCATCGGCGAGCAATTCTCTGATGAATACAAGCCGCTTTCTAAGGAACTCGAGAAACTCGGCACCGACAATCTTGTCCTGATATGCCTTCTGATCCTGACTACCCCTGAAGTCCTGCTTCGTTGCAAATGGCGGGTCGATGTAGATTAGTCTGACTCCTGAAGTTCCATCGGAGTTCTTGAGCTTCCCGTTCTGCTTCATTTGGAGAAGACTCTTCAGGACCTGAAGGTTGTCCCCGAAAATGAGCATGTTGGCCCAATCAACATCCGTGTTGCTGGACTGGAACGTCTTGACCACTTGAAGTGGTACGGCCATTGTATCGGCTAGAATATCTTCTTCACGCGCTTTGTCAGCGTAGACGAGTTCGTACTCTTTCTTGGTCTCGAAGAGGCTTGCCTTGTAGTCCTCTGGAAGCGGCTTCCCCTCTCTAAGTAATGATGTGATCCTTTCAATCTGCTCTTCTGGCAGTTTGTACATGAAGCGTGCCTCCTTCGGCGTCAGTTATCAAAGCGGTGACGCCGTTGCTTTCAAACATTAGTGTAGCATCATCAACGAATTGTAGTTACGGGAAGAGGTCAAACAAGAGATGCGGGAGAGAGGCGACGTGCAGACGTTGCCTGAACGAACGTGCCGCCATCACTGCAGACGCTGATGTAATCCACTGTGTGGCGAAATGACCGTACTTTCTGCATATGACAGTACTTTCTTCCTTCAATCCAACTGGACTGAGACAGAATAGTACTGGTATTTCGAGTCTGGGAACCCGCATCGCTGCGTGGGGGTTTCAAATACCAGCACTCTTCCTCTTGTGTCTTTCTGCTTGTCCGTTCGTTCGTGATCACGGGGAGCTGCAAGGCAGGAATGCCAGAAGAATCAGTTGACGGTTGACGTCATCGCCAATCTAGTTCAATTTCCAAAATCGGGGGTCAATTTCCAAAATGAGGGTTCAATTTCTGGGTAGGTAGCACCGACTTGAAAGGTGCTAGAACGCAGAAGACTAAGTGTCGGCTGCCGGAAGCTTGCGGTTGTTACCATCGGAGGAACCCTCCCGAGAGAATAGTGGGGTCTCGTTCCACTGTCCTTTCCGCAAGCAATGAACTGTTGAGATGGTAACGAGCGAATGAATTCGCAGCTGCGCATCTGAGATGATCCGGGGATGTCCGAGGTGTATACGTTCTGTTCTCGTATATAGTAATAGTTGAACGCTCTAGCTACGTGTCCCATAGAATGGCATGACATGGGGAGCGCAGAACGCAATATGGCTCCATGGTAGACGACTTTGCGGTGTACATACAGTGAAATGCACATTGTCAAGCCGGAAGACAGTATTACTACGAGTACAGGGGGTAGGGCTATGGCAACTACAGTCTCCGCATCATTTCAGAAATTGAAAGAGGACATCGAGATTACGGGGCTTCAGACAAGTGACGTCTCGACACGGCAGAACAACGTTCGTGATGTTGTCGCCGGTGACATGGACGTCTTGGGATCATTCTTGACGGGCTCCTATTCAAGATCGACGCTAATTGCGCCTTTGCCTGAGGCAGACATTGACGTGTTTGTCGTCCTTGATCCCAAGTATTTCGAAAGGAATGGGCAGGCGAGTCTACTAGACAAGACGAGGCGTGCTTTGCTCAAGACCTATACAAGAACGCCGAAGGTAAGTCGAAATGGACAAGCTGTCACAATCACTTTCACTGATTTCGCCGTTGATGTTGTTCCTGCGTTTAATCGCAGCGGGGGTGGCTACCTAATCCCAGATTCCATCCACAACGTCTGGATAGAAACAGACCCTCGAGTTCATGTCAAAGCAATGATCGATGCGAACGCAATTCACAACGGCGACTTGGTGCCAGTAGTGAAGATGATCAAGTGCTGGAATCGGAACATCGGCTACGATTTCGTGTCCTTCTATCTCGAATTGCTTGCGATTAAAGTCTTCGCAAATGTGACCATATCCAACTATTCGAGCGGAATGAGGTTCTTCTTTGACAAGGGCAGAGAGGCAATACGGTACTCCGTAAAAGATCCCGCAGGGTATGGAAAACCCGTCCAGGGTTTCAGAAACTGCCAGACAGCCGAAGACGCGGTTCGCAGGTTTGAGACGGCCCATACCGATGCAATTGTGGCTGAACAGTATGCTAAAGACGGGTACAGTGAGAAGGCAATTGATGAATGGCGGAACGTGTTCGGGGACTACTTCCCTGCTTACGGGTGACCAGCGACCATGGCTGTCAAGGATCAAGTAGCGAAGGAAGCAAAGAGGGTCGAAGAGGATGCCCTATATTCGGCCAAGTCTCATTTCTATGCTAGTGAGAGGTGGGGAAACGTGCATTTTTGGCTTGGAGGTAGCGCCGCAGTTATCGCGGCTGTTGCCGGGGTATCTGCTTTGGCCACATTCAATTGTCACGGTATTGTTGCAGGGATTCTCTCGATGGGCACAGCTGTGCTGACCGCCGTGTTGACCTTCATCAATCCCAATGAAAGGGCTTCTGCGCATCAGACAGCGGGTAATGAGTACAGCGTCTTGAAGAACGATACAAGAGTCTTCCGTTGCATACAGCTGAACGGACTGGACGAACAAGCCGCGACCGGAGAGCTAAAGAAGCTGAACGACAGAAGGAACAAACTGAACAGCGAGTCCCCCAAGATTCCAAGCTGGGCCTTCAATATGGCTAGAAAGGGAATTGAAGAGGGACAGGCAGACTACAAGGTGGATGGACAAGAGGACAATTCTGAGAACCCGTGAAGCCAAGCGACTAGTCAAGAATCTGGTAGATTCTCAGTCGAACGCATGGTCAGCACGGCAGACGCTGATTTAATCGGGCGTACGACGGAATACCAGCACTCTATTGCACCAAATACCAGTACTTTTTTGTCTCGGTCCACCAACAACCACACAAATCAGTCCCCTTGACGTCGTGTAACGGTGGGTATACTGTAACGACAGTTACATGTATCACGGGAGAGGTGCACCTTATGGAAGGCCCAAGTGAAGTGAACACAGGACTGGAGACCAGCCAGGAGAGACCGCAGCGCAAGTTCTTTGGTCTCAGCCAGAACGTCTTTGTCTTTGGCTTTGTCTCAATGCTAACGGATTTCAGCAGCGAAGTCACGGTGAAGACGCTCCCATTGTTCCTGGCTAATGCGCTCGGCGTTCAGCCCGCGATCATCGGGTTCATCGAGGGGTTTTCCGAAACGACGGCGACGATCCTCAAGTGGGTCTTCGGCTGGCTGTCGGACCGGCTCAAGAAACGGAAGTGGCTGGCATTCACCGGATACGCCATCTCCAATATCACCAAACCGTTTCTCTACTTCGTCAACTCATGGCCGTGGGCAGCATTCCTGCGATTTGCCGACCGTACGGGCAAGGGGGTCCGTTCATCGCCCAAGGGTGCTCTGCTGGCTGACTCCTCCGAAAAGAAGAAGATGGGACGTTCGTTCGGATACGGCAATTCGATGGATACCCTTGGCTCTGTGTTTGGCATGCTGGCGGCAGCAGGCATGATTGCTGCAGGCGGTTCGGCCATGGCAATGACGCTGACGCGCAGCATGTACCAGCGGCTCATCATTCTTGTCAGCGTTCCCGCACTCCTTACACTACCCCTCATCGCGTTTTTCATCCGTGAAAATGCGCCACGTGCAAGCAACCACCGCACGTTGAATCTGTCCCTGCGTGGGTTTGACACGAGGTTTAAGCTATTCCTTGGCATCATGGTCATTTTCACCCTGGGCAACAGCAGCGACGCATTTCTCATGCTCAAAGCGCAGAGAGCCGGCTTGGATCTTGTGCAGATCTTCCTGATGCTGGCAATGTGGAAGGCCGTCACATCGGCGTTGTCCATCCCCGCCGGCATCCTGTCTGACCGCATTGACCGCGGACGTGTCATCCGCCTTGGCTGGCTCGTGTATGCACTGGTCTACCTTGGCTTCGGGTTTGCAACGCAGGGGTGGCAGGTCTGGATTCTGTATGCTCTCTACGGCGTGTTTTACGCCATGACCGATGCTGTCGGTCCCGCGCTTGTTGCTGATATGGTGCCAGAGTCTGAGAAGCGTGGAACTGCATATGGAATCTACAACGCGGCTATCGGCGTCAGCGCCCTTCCCGCCAGCTTGATTGCTGGTATTCTGTGGCAATTCATTAACCCGAGTGCTCCATTCCTCTTCGGGTCTGTTCTTGCCTTTGTAGCCATGATCGCACTGACAGTACTCATAAACTCTGGTAAGAAGACTGAAAGAGCAATATGAAGACCTGGCTGACTATTACGTACAAGGTTCCCACAGAGCCCTCGCGCACGCGCGTGTACCTGTGGAGGAAGCTGAAGGAGCTGGGCGCGGTCTACGTCCAGCAGGGGGCCGCCGTCCTGCCGATGACGGACACGCTCCTCGCACAGGTACTCGCTCTCAAAGCCGAGGTGGTCTCCAGCGGGGGAGAGGTCCTCGTCGGGAGAATGGAATTCGTCGACGAAGAAGATGATGCTCGAGTGATTGCTACGTTTCAGCTGCAGCGTGACGGAGATTACGATGAGATCGTGGAGCAGTGCGAACGCCTGGTGTATGAGCTGGACCGCGAGACCGAGAAGGAAAAGTTCACGTACGCCGAGATCGAGGAAAACGAGACCGAGCTGACTCGGATCCACAAGTGGATGGAGCGCATCACTGCGCGGGACTGGTTCGCAGCTGCCGGCCATGCGCGCGCGGAGCAGGCAATCGAAGATGGCGAGAAACGCTCAGGCACGTACACCGAAGAGGTCGAGCGCCGCCTGGGTCATGCCATCGACGTCAACCTGCCACGCGGGGCACACTCCTGAACGGCGGACGGCAGGAAATGCAGAAGCCCCGGCCATATGAGGTCGGGGCTGTTGTCGTCTATGGGGATCAGGGTTGCTTTTCGGTATAGCCGCCGTTCGCCACCCACGCGTCATACCCTCCTACCAGGCGGTTGATGACCGTGAAGGAGCTTGTCAGCAGTATGTTGGCTGCCTTCTTGCTAGATTCCTCATCGTGCGAGTATACAACAAAGTGCTTGCTGGCATTGAGCGTAAAGTTGCCGTTGATAATCTCCTGCAACTTGTCCAGCGGCGTGTCGAGTGCCCCCACGATGTGCCCCTCGGCCCATTTGCCAGATACGTCGATGATGACGAGGTCACGGTCCGTCTGGATAAGTTCTTCGAGCTTCTTGGCATCGATCTCGACAATTGTCCTGTTGGTGTCTCCTGAGGTATCCAGACCTGGGCTGGTCGTCGCAGGCTGCTTGGGCGCTCCGCACCCCGCCAGACCGACGACAAGCGCCAAGAGTGTCACTGCAACAAGTATCTTCCTCATTCGCATCTCCTTCTCTCCCGAACTTGATGTGTCGAGACCAGACTACTGCCTATCGGCCGAGGCTACGGCGGGTGCTCTGCTCTCGTATTCTAGCTGAAGAATAGAGCATGGCGAGATTTCTACAAGGGCAAATGCGAATGAACGCCGAACTGCGTTGTCACGCTACAGTGTCGGGAGCGGGTTGAGGACTGGAAGCCCTGGCTACTTGCGCGAGAATCCCATGGAGCCGATGAGATCCCCCAGCTTCCAGTACTGCCCACCCACGAAGCAGACTGGGTCCAGGGTATGCCCGCCTTTCTGGGCGCGCTCGTCCATGTGGACGGCGACGACCTCGCCGATGAACAGGTCGTGGCTGCCGAGGTGCAGGGTCTGGCGCACGACGCA
>NZ_QXIU01000223.1 GCF_003570935.1 Candidatus Cryosericum odellii | reverse complement strand
TGCAGGGTCTGGCGCACGACGCACTCGATGTTGAGGGGGCACTCCGCCACCAATGGCACGGCTGTGGCCGTTCCCTGTTCGCGGGTAAGAGCGCTCAGCTTCCACTTGTCGGTATCCTTGCCGGATACCATGCCGCAGAGGTCGAGTTCCCGGGCGTGAGCAACATCCGCCACGTTGACGACGAAGGCGCCTCCCTCGACGATAAAGTGATGCAGCCAGCGTTCTGGACGGACACCGATGCCGATCATCGGGGGTTTCGAGCACAGTGTGCCGACCCAGGCGAGGGTCGTGATGTCAGATGATTCCATCGTGCCCGCAGTCACGAGGACTGCCGGCGCCACACTCAATGCTGTTGATGGTGCTTTAACAAGTTTGGGCATGTTGTCTCCTGAATGGTCTGGCAGAGACGCACCAGACTCGTATTTTCAGTATAGCGCAACATGGTTGCGTTGGAGTACCCACTGTATAGAATAGGGGCAGGAACAGCGTTGCTGTGCAGCAACAGCAATGCTCCGGCAACAGGAGGTCGACGATGGCTAACGTGCAAGGGCTGGTTGAGCAGGCATTGGGCGATGATCGCGGTGGTCGTGAAGAGGGAGAGGACTGATATGGCTCTGGGAAATCTGACGATGGAGGCTGGCGCCTGTCTCGTCAGCGAGGAGATGGCGCAGTACTTCCTGACCGTGGACGGCCAGCCGGGAACGTATATCCTGGGGGACGCATCCGCTTCTTCTGTGCGGGCGCCGCAAGTCGACCGCAATCGCATCTTCAGGGCTCGTCTCAGTGCGAACACCGCCGATCAGAGCATCGAGCAGCTCCTGTTGCCGTTTCGCCGTGCTGCCGTGCCGGTCACCTGGTATGTCGACGGCTGTTCCAGGCCCAACGACCTCACGACGCGGCTGACGAGCCATGGGCTTGAGCTGCGATATTTCTGGGCGGGCATGCTCCGCTCGGTCGACGATCCAGAGGGTGTAGATGAGGCACCGTCGGACATCACAGTAGTCGAATCAGTCTCCGCGGATGAACGGGAGCAGTGGATGCGCGTCGTGCTTGAAGGGTTTGGCCTGACACAGTTTCATGACATGGAGTCGATGCTTACGGAGACCGGTGTCCTCTCCGGCCGCTGGCATCGTTTAACGGCATTGCAGGACGGGACCGCGGTGGGTGGCGCACTGTTGTTTGCAGGTGACGGCGTGGCGGGACTGCACTGGCTTGGTGTGCCTGAGATGTTCCGAAAACATGGAGCAGGCATCCTGCTCACTCGACAGGCTCTGGCCCAGGCAGCTCGTATGGGTTATTCGCATCTCGTGTTGCAGGCGAACCTCGAGGTCGTGCAGTTATATACCCGGCTTGGCTTCGACAAGATTGGAGATATCGCCGTGCTCGACTGGCGTCCCGGGATCGGCGCGTTGACAGTGGAACCGGACTAGCCACGGCGAGCACTGCAGCGAAAAGGTACTATGCTGATACCGTCTGTCCAGCGCGTCATGCTGTAGACGGTAAGGAGACAGGGACATAAAAAAGACAGGGGAACGCATCATCGGGAAAGGAAACTGGCTCGTCCTCCGCGAAGACACCTTCATGAGCGAGAGTGGCGAAGAGGTGCATTGGGAGTGCATCGCCCACGCGACGGATACATACGTCGTCGTGGTTGTGGCACGGCTGATGCCCAGCGGACGATACGTGCTGCTGCGGCAGTACCGCCAGGCCATTGAGAACACCGTCATTGGATTCTGCGCAGGTGCCGCGCCGGCGGGAAGCGACCCCGAGGTCGAGGCTCTTCGCGAATTGCGTGAAGAGACGGGTTTCGTCGGCCACATCGTCGCATCGAGCGGTCCCTTGAAGGTGAACGTCGGGATGTCCAACGACGACCAGTATATTCTCAGCGCGGAGATCGACGAGACGGACCCGCTCAATCAGCATCCTCAGCAGGAGCTGGAGCCGAGCGAGGAAATCGAGGTCGTTCTGATGATGAAGGATGAAATTCCAGCCTTCCTCCTGAGCGAGCAGGCGGCGGGTCGAACCGTGGGGCCAGGGGTCTGGTATATGTTCGGAATACTTCCCACCCTGGCACGGCATGCTTGAACCAGTCTGTCACAGGTGCTAGTCTGAAAGGACGCGCTGGACCGGCGCGAAAGAGGTGACGCATGCACAGTTTCGAGTTCTACAATCCGACGCGGGTGATCTTCGGTCGCGGGACCGTACAGCAGGTAGGTCCGGCCGTCGCTCGCGAAGGTGCTCACAAAGTGCTGTTGATAGCTGGTGGCGGTTCCATCCGCGAAAACGGTGTCTATCAGGCTGTCACCCAGTCCCTGAGTGTGTCGGGTATCAATGTGGTAGAAGCCTGGGGTGTTCGGCCCAATCCTGAGCTGGCACTTGCCCAGCAGCTGGTGCAGATCGCTCGTGAGCAGCAGGTGGACAGCGTACTGGCTGTCGGTGGTGGCAGCGTCATCGACACGGCCAAATGCGTTGCAGCGGGTGTATATGTCGACAACCTCTGGAGCTGTTTCGAGAAACGGTGTCCGATCGACAAGGCGCTCCCGGTTTTCGTCGTTCTGACGATCTCGGCTTCCGGCAGCGAGATGGACCCGTCGGCCGTCCTGACGGAGAGCGACCAGCACAGGAAGTGGAGTATTTCTTCTCCTGTCCTGTATCCCCGGTTTGCGATCGTGGATCCGAGTGTGCAGACCAGCCTGCCATGGCGCCAGACCGTGAACGGTGCCATTGGCGTCCTCAGTCATATCATGGCCACCTACCTGGTGGGGTCGTTCGAGGAGACGACGCTTGCGCTCGGCGAGGGGCTGATGCGCACGGTCATCAAGATGGTAGATCAGCTGCAGGCAGACCACGCCGACTATGGTGCGCGCGCGAACCTCGCCTGGGCGGCCACGCTGGCCATGAACGGCCTGAGCTCCGCCGGCATCGAGGATAGCGACTGGTCGGCTCGTAGCATCGAGTCCGCGATGAGTGCTCTGCACCCCGAAGTAGCTCATGGAGCCGGCATGGCGGTCATCCTTCCCGCCTGGATGACCTACCAGCGCGAGAACAACCCCGGCCAGTTCCAGCGGTGGGCGAGAACCGTATGGGGCGCAGGTACCGTCGAAGAAGGCATCACGGCCATGAAGACGGCGTTTCAGCGCTGGGGGGCTCCGTCGACGCTGGGAGACCTTGGCATTGCAGCCGGTGAGCTCCGCGACATCGCGTTCAATGCGCTTTCCGAGGGTCCGCTCGGAAAACTGCGCATCCTGACGGCGCGCGATGTGGTCGAGCTGCTCAAGCCCGTCCTCTAGGTATGCCGGCAGTGCAGCGTGACGTATCTATGAAACAGTCGCTGCGTGCGACGCTTCTGGAACTGGTGGTGGGCGTTGTCCTGGGAGGCTGCATGCTGCTGCTGGGCAGCTGGGCGGGAGCGAAGCTGGGCAGCGGAGCCAGCAATGGGTGGGGAGACATCATCGGGGCTCTGTTTGGGAGTGTCCTTGCCTTTCCCGTTGGATTTGTGGCCGGCATGTGGCTGATGGCGTGGCGACTGCATTTTCCTCACAGCCTGTGGCGCGGCATCTTCGGCGCGGCCCTGGGACTCGTGCTGGTTCTCCTGCTGGCAGAGCCGCTGCGCCTCAATCGGGATTCGCGCGTCATGGGGACGCTCCTGTACCTTGTCCCGAGCGTGGCTGCCCTGTTCGGTTTCAACCAGCCGCAGCACGAATCGGGCTCTGCAGGCCGCCGATAACCCTGTTACTTGCTGACAGTGAAGGTGGCCACGATCGGGCCGTCTTTTCCATCGCCTGCGGAGACGAACCCCAGGCGCTCAAGCATGGTTTTGGCCGCAACGTTGTCACGGTGGTAGGTCACTTGCACGGACTTGTATCCAGGACTCTCCTTCAGCATCTGGATCGCCAGCCGCAGGGCCGACGTCCCATACCCCTTGCGGCGCTCACAGCTATCGATCAGGAGCTTAGCCAGCCAATAGCTCCCCTCCTCCGGTTTCTGCCCGACCATGATGAAGCCGACGATTCTGCCGTCATCGCTGACGATAGCATAGGGGGCATAGTCAGTGTCCGGGCCGCTGCCGGAGATCGTGTCCAGGTTGCGGGACATGAACCGCTCGAGTTCTTCGGAGACGTTGGCGTCCATGAACTCTTCTTTGTGATGTCGGTCGATCTGGCGCAGTCTGATGCTCATCGTGTCCTCCCGGGCCTACTGGCCGTCAGAACCATTTGAACCTGTCTGTCATTCCAACTATCCACAGTATGGCACGGCGTCACTCACATGCAACATCGTGGC
>NZ_QXIU01000222.1:294-6695 GCF_003570935.1 Candidatus Cryosericum odellii | reverse complement strand
TGGCACTACTGGCGATAACGGCGCTGCTTGCCGGCGTCGTTGCTGTGTCACGTGCTGTGCCCACAACCTCCGTTACTGGTGATACTGTGAACCCTTCAGTGCCGGGTGCTGTCGACCATCCCCCTCCTGTGCAGCGTATGGTACCCCCGATACCTCTCCAGCCGGAGCCCGATCTCAACAAACCCATCAACATTCTATTGCTTGGAGCCGACTCCCGCGTGACGAGTGACCCCGGTCGTGCAGACACGATCATGCTGGTGCGACTGGACCCGGTGACAAAACATGTACGCCTGCTGTCTCTTCCACGTGACACGCGCGTCACGATCCCCGGCCATGGCGTCAACAAGCTGAACCAGGCTTCCAGCGGGTACTACCGGGACGGCGGGACCAGTCTGTTGATCGATACCATCACAACGGACCTGTTGCCGGGTCTCCGCATCGACTATACGGTCAAAACCGATTTTGCAGGGTTCGCCGCCATCATCGACGCCTTGGGCGGCGTGACCATCGACGTCGAGGAGAGGATGTACTATAAGGCGGTCGACGTGCTCATTGACCTGCGGCCGGGCGTCCAGCATCTCGACGGCGAGCAGGCGCTGGGGTATGCTCGCTTCAGGATGGATGCTGTCGGGGACTTCGGCACGTGGTCTGGCGAGGACCACGGACGTGTGGAGCGCCAGAAGAAACTCGTGGCGGCTGTCATCGATCAGACGAAAGACGTACGGACACTGCTGCGCTTGCCTGCCGTCATCCGTGCTGTGCAGGCGGTGGTGACAACCGACATGTCGTTCAACGTCATGGCGCGCATCGGAATGACGTACAAGGACGTCGCGGAGAAAGACGTGGAATTGGTTCCTTTCACCGGGATGCCGCAATATGTGGACGGCGTGTCGTATGTCATCCCCAACATTGATGTTCTCCGAAAGACGACGGGGCCGCTCTTTGGCGTTGCGGCCCCGTCTGAGCCGCCTTCGAACTGAGCCTGGCAGGGTATTCTACAATCCGCGTAGCTCCTCGTCGAGTTTCTCACGCCGCAGAAGGTCATATCCGAGCAGGTGGCCGTTCACGAGGATGCCAGTGAGGCCGCCGTGAGCCAGGTAGCCTTCGGGATCGTTCACGGCGTCCACCTCGGTGACCGTCAAGCCGAGCTTCTCGCCGACATACGTGGCGGTCTGGCCGAGGATGCGGTACTGGAACGGACACGAGAGAGGTCCGAGCAGCACCGTGACGCGAGCCAGGTCGTCAGGCAGCGACGTCGGTGTCACGACTGCGTGGGGAGTTGGGGTCCAGACGGTTTCCGGTAGGAAGGGCTTGAACATGAGGTCCGGGTCGCCGTCTACGTGGACAAACCCGTGGTGCATATAGAACGATTCGGCGGACTGCTGGCCCTCGGCTTCGCCATGAAAGGCCATGGCGGCCATGCCGTCGGCAGGCTTGCCGTCGAACCAGCGATGCTGGCGCTGCATGGTCGTCTCGACCTCTGCCAGAAGCTTGCTGCCGATGCCCCTCCCCCACCGGGACTTCTTGGGGACCCAGATGCAGTCGATAACGGCCACACCCACGCCCATGGGGTCGCGGTCGGGATGACACTGGATCATGCCGATAGGGTCAGCTCCGTTGTAGGCGACCCAGGCAAACGTGCCCAGCTCGGCGAGACGATCGCGGANNATCGTGGCAAGGTCGCCTGCGTTGCGTACTGCTACCGGAAGAATCCTTGTTGCGCTCATGATGGCCTCACCATTCGTTGAATACCTTCTCGGCAAAACCGAGAAAGTGGTCGAGGTGCACCCGGGTCCCGTCGTCGAGGACGGCGTCACCGGTGAAGCGCCCAAAGACCTGATGCTGAACGGTCTTGATGACGCCGATATCAGTCTTGGCATGGCGATCCAGGATGGGCTCGAAGTCCATGTCGAATCGACCGTCGCTGCTCACGAACTTCCAGGGCTTGATGAAGGAGTCCGGCGGGATCTGGAACTCGATGCGGTCGAACTTGTGCACCCTGCCATCCCAGAAGATGACGTTCTCACTGGCGGCGCTGGTGTCGCCAAACCCGTAGCCGATGTTGAACCCGAAGGAATGCCCGTCCACACGGCCGGATCCGGAACCCCAATACCACGTGTTGCGGTATGGCCAGACGCCCCGACCCCAGTCGAGGACGCCGGCCGAGGTCTGTGGGTCGAAGACATGGTCCACGCCGCCGACGGTGATGGTTCCAGTCGCGGGCATGCAGTTGACCTTCTGGTTGTAGTAGAAGGCCTTCGGTGCATGTTCGAACGGGGTCAGGATGACCATGCTTTCCAATGACGGGTCCTGGTCCAGCCTCAGACTGCCCTTGATCCCCTTGCCATGGTCGAAACCCGGGAAATCCAGGGTCAGCACGCGTGAGGCAGGGTTGCGGGTGAAGCGCAGGTCGATGCAGCTGTCCTTGTACGCGATGTCACCTGTCTCGGACGTGCGCGGCAGGTTGAGCGACCCTCGCGTGAACGGCTTCATGATGGTTTCCGTGACCTCAGTCTGGTTCACGAAATCCAGCCAGGTCACCGAGATGTTGGCCAAGTAGCCGATGTCTGAGATCGTCATGGCTACGCCGTAGTCCGGAGTCAGGACACAGTAGTAGTCCCACTCCTTGATGCGCAGCCAGCTTGCAGCGATGCGTTCGCGGTTGTAGGTGGCCACCAGCCGGCGTGCCCATCCCTTCTCGTTCAGCTCGCCCCTGTTGTTCAACAGGTCCACGTGAGTGGTCAGCTCATGCTGCATCGACATCCCCCTTTTCGGTGTGGCCCATCATTACTGGCAGCCGGTGCGCGTCAATCCGAATGGTTCTTTTCGTTCTATCCAGTCCTTGCGTGCCCAGTCCCTGGACTTCCAGGGCATGTTCTGCGGCGTCACCATCGGCAGGATGTCGCGGAAAAACGCCAGACGCTCGACGCTGGTCATCGGTACGAAGTTCTCGGCGAGGTCGATGTTGCCATTCAGCTGTTCGATCGTGGAGCAGCCGGTAATGACGGTGGTGACCGGCAGACCCATGCTGTACCGCAGTGCTCGTTGCCAGTCGGCGGCCAGGGTCTTGTAGCCCAGGACCTTCATGCCAACGATGCCCATGCATTTCTGCAGCGCAAATGGCAGGAACTCCTCTGCGAAACTGTAGATGAAATGGTCCAGTGCCGAGACGGCGCACAAGGCCGTGTCGAACGGAAATCGCCGGATGGCTTCGACAAGCACCTGTGGATTTGCATGTCCCGAAATGCTGATAAACCGGACCAGCCCCTCGTCTCGCGCCTCGATCAAAGCCTGGAGCGCCCCGTCCTTGCCGGTCATGGCATCCAGCCGATCAAAGTTGAAGACGTTGTGCAAACGCACTTCTTCCACATGGTCGGTCTGCAGTCGGCTGAGACTCGCCTCGAGCTGTCGACGGGCACCGTCCCGCGTGGTCTCATTGACTTTGGTCGCTATCCACATGTCCACACGTCGGCTCATTGCCACCAGACCGACACGCCGTTCGCTTTCGCCCTCCGAGTAGGCAGGCGCCGTATCGAAGTAGCACACACCGCGTTTCAGGGCCTGTTCGAGGATGGCAACAGCCTGGTCCTGGCTGCAACCTTCCTCATCCACCAGTCGCTGGCATCCGAGGCTCAGGATCGGGAGTTCAACACCAGTCTTGCCAAATGGTCGTTTCTCCATGAGGTTCCTCCCTTCCGCGGTGGAGCCGCGTTCCTCATTAGTATAGCTTCAAGGGGGCAGCCGTACCAGCGGCCCATGTAACCTTGGCTCCTTCACCTGCGTAGACATGGTGACGGCAGGACAGGCACAGCGCAGTGATCCTGCAAATCTGCGACAACATCAGAGGAGATGAGATATGAGCAATCGAACGGAAGAGTTCAAGGTCAGCGGTGAGAAGCTGCTGCAGCAGGTCAAGGACCTGGTCCATCAGGGCAACGTCCGGCGTGTCACGATCAAGAACAAGGACGGCATCGCGCTGTTTGAGGTCCCACTTACCGCAGGTGTCGTGGGCGCGGTCTTGCTTCCCGTGTGGGCGGCCATCGGGGCAGTCGCCGCTCTCGCGGCGTCCTATACTATTGCCGTAGAACTTGTCGACGCGCCGGCGAAACCGACCGTCGAGGGCTCGTGCATCGACAAGACTGAGACTTAGACACAACACTACTCCCTTGTTGGGGCACTGCAGACGGCCGGGCAATAACCCGGCCGTCTGGCATTTCTGTCCGAGAGGCTTGAAACGTGACGCGTTTTATTTATAGTGCCGGCATCGCACCCACATATTTGCATGGGAGGAAGTCATGGATGATGAGAGAGTACGGCTCGAGGGAATCGTCAGTGCGCTCGAACTGAAGATCAGTGAGCTGGACGAGGACAACGTGGTGGCAGAAGAGGCGGCACGCTTGCGCGCAGAGCTTGATGAGGCATATGAACAGATCGATGCGTCCACGCTGACGGATGATGCTATTGATGATCTGATGGACCGATTGGACGACCTTCAGGACATCCTCGAGGACCTTTCCGACTCTGATCCCGACTGGGACGACGAGGAAAAGGAAGAGGAAGAAGTGGACGGAGCCGAGGACGACGAAGACGATTAGTTGGTTGCCCAAGTCTTTTGAATGCAGAACGCCCCGGAGTAATCCGGGGCGTTTGTAGCATGGGAGACAGTTCCCGTTGCTGTTATAAATCTGAACGGAAGGTCAAGGTTTCAAGGCAAGCAGACGGCTAAGCAGAACGCATGCCTGGGCGCGTGTGCAATGGCCCTCGGGGCTCAGCTTTCCCCCGGATTCAATGCCGGGGTCGGGGTTCTTGATGATGCCCTTGGTGAAACAGGCCTCAATGAATGTGTGGGCCCAGTAGCCGGGCTGGACGTCAGCATAGGGGAGTGTTGCCGTGTCGTTCCAGCGCTGTGAACGTGTGATGACCACGAGTGCCTGAGCCACGCTGACGGGTTCGTCGGGCTTGAACAGGCCTCCGGGGTACCCGGTCAGCCAGCCCTTGCCGACAGCAGCGGCGATGTAGCCTGCCGCCCAGTGAGTGATTGTGACGTCCTTGAAGGGATCGGACGTCACGGCGTCCGGTGCGACGCCCAGGGCGCTGCAGACAAGCTTGGCATACTCTGCTCGCGTCACCGCGTTGTCCGGATGGAACTTACCGTCCTCATAACCGGTGACGAGGCCACGGGCGCTTAGATCAGTGACTGCGGTGAAGGCCCACGACGTTGCGGGGACATCCTTGAACCGAAGCCCGGCGGCAATTGCCTGGGGCACCAGCTGGCGCACGCGCATGATGTCGTAGGCGGCCTTAGCCAGGTCGTACTGCATGGATAGGACCCCTGCGAGGTTCAGCTTGTAGTCGATCCAAGGCGTGAACCCATAGGTACCGGGGCAGGAGGCGATAAGGAGGGTTTCGGTGCCTGGATCGGCATCCTCGCGCCACATGCCCAGCCCAGGACGGGCACCACTGGTCGAGGGGAGAAGCGACGAAACTGTGGTATAGGGAGTCTCAGCGATGGTGGACGCAGGAGCCTGGTCCTGCTCGATCTGGGCGACGGCCTGCTCCGAGAGGATGTGCTTGCCAGACCAGACGCCGCCCTGCAGGAGCATGGTCAGGAACCGGGAATAGTCCTCGGCTGTCGAACGCGCGCCGCCGGCCACATCTGGATTCCGGTTGAAACCCATCAGGTTGAAGCTCGTACTGTCCATCCCGAGAGGTTCGGTGATTCGGACACGGAAGAACTCCTGCCACGTCATTCCACTGATGACCTCGCAGACGCGGGCTCCGACCTGGATGGAGACGGATCCGTCGCTCACGGTGGTGCCAGGCAGAGAGGGCAGGGGTCCGCTGGCAATGCGTTTGACACACTCCTCCAGTGTCAGCGTCCGGTCGTCGATCGAGGTGTCTGTTGCCGGCAGTCCGGAATCATAGGACCAAAGCTGTCGTATCGTGATGGCAGCCTTGTCGCCGGTGAATTCGGGCAGATATTTGGCAACGGGGTCATCCAGCGCAAGCGTTCCCTCGTCGACCAGGGTCATCATCGCCGCCGCGGCCAGCCAGCGCGAAGCGGAACCAATGTCCACGACTGTCCCGGGGCCGAATTTGGCGTAGCCGGCGCTCTCGATGACCTTCCCATCCTTCACGACAACCAGGGCCATGCCGCGTGCAGTGGGCGTAGCCGAGCTCAGGAATTGGTTGACCTCGGTCATGTCGTAGGAGCCGATGGCGACGACCTGGCGTCCCGGAGCCGCACACCCGCTTGCGCTCGTCAGCACTGCCAGGACGAGCATGCCGGTGATCAGACGCAGTGCTGATCTGCTCAAACGGTATGGACGGGCCTGATGCATCACGATCGTGTCTGACTCGCTAACCAGTGCAGGTTCGCGGCACTCCAATGTTCTCCATTT
>NZ_QXIU01000222.1:0-219 GCF_003570935.1 Candidatus Cryosericum odellii | reverse complement strand
TTCGGCGTAGGCGGGAACCCATGGATATCTTGTCGGCGGATGTCCAGGTCGAGGCAGTTATTATGGTTTTGATGGACTGATTCTAACACTTGATATATCCTTCAGTCTAAATACAATTACACATGAACAAGGTGAAAAAGTTCGCAATCTTCCAATTTAAGGAGGTATATCGTGCTGAGAGAAAAAGTAAAAATCTCTGAAAAACATCTTGAGGAGATC
>NZ_QXIU01000221.1 GCF_003570935.1 Candidatus Cryosericum odellii | reverse complement strand
TTCCATGTCGATGGCAGCGAAACATAGAAACCATACTGAGCGTTCCGATATTGAGTCTTGTCGAATGTGACGATCACTACCAAAACAACTGCGGCTATGACTACAACGCACAGCGCCGATAGAAGCGCTCGTTTTGACACTGTTCTCATGTGGTCTTCTCCTATTGCCTGAAGAGTAGTATCTATAACGGAGTATATCGACGAATTGGGAATTGTATCACGCAGGCGCAACCCCGGTCATTGATATTGACCGGGGGCGCGTAATCATTTTATCTCTTACGACTTCGCTGTTATCGTGATCGTGTGTGCGGTCCCATCCCATTGAATGTCCAGCCCAAGCGACTCCGAGACGAACCGGAGAGGCAGGAGAGTCCTTCCGTACGAGATGACCGGTACAACAGCGGGATTGGTGTCGATGCTGACCGACTTTCCGTCTATCTCTGCAGCGTTCTTTCCGATCCACAGGTTCAGCGTCGTACCGTTCCTCACAATAGTGACCTTCTGCTCCGCCGCATCCCAGGCGATGCTTCCTCCAAAGACTTCAGTAATTATCCGTATGGGGATGAAGGTGCGTGAGCTGAAGATGTCGGGGGCTGCGTCGATTGGGACTTGCTTCCCGTCTACCAGGATCATCTTACTGCCGATCGTCAGTTTCATTAGGCTTCCCGCGTTCATGACGAAGGAGGCTGTGACTGTCTTGTCCGTGTCCATCGTGATGGTTTCGGGATTCTTCGTGCCAGACAGGTCGCCTGACCATCCGGTGAAGGAGTAACCGGTGGCAGGAGTTGCAGTAAGAGCAATTGTTGTGCCCACAGCGTAGGAAACCGCATCGGGGGACCTGACGACCGAGCCTCCCGCAGAAGGGGATGTCACGGCCGTCAAGGTATGGGATGAGGACATGTTGTAGCTGAACACTCCGTGCGAGGTGCAGGCATACAAGGTGGCAGCCCCCGGGTTGACGACAAGGGAAGTGACCCATTGATGCAGACCCGTATCTGTCCAGTGGTTCCCGCCATCGGTTGAGCGAATGACACCAGTATCCCCAGCGGCATAGATGGTCGTGGGTGTTGCAGGGTCGAGAACAATTTCCCAAAGGTCCATGCCAAGAAGTGGAGAGTCGGAGTCAAGCGCTATGGCCCACGTGCTACCGCCGTCGGTGGAACGCAGGATTCGGCACAATATCTGTTGAAAGTCGCCATAGGTGGAGGCTGCATACATGATCGAAGGATTTGCTGGATTGATTGCCAGTGCGACAATGCTGTCCATCTGATCCGGGCCCGTCTTGACGACCATCGCAGTCCAGTGGTCACCGCTGTCTGTTGAGCGATAGAAGTAGTCGGCCCCGAGATATAGCGTCGTATGGATGACAGGATCGATGGTAAGAGACGAGACCATCATGCGTGTGAGGCCAGTGTTCGCCGCCGTCCAGTTAGCGCCGCTGTCTGTGGAGCGGAAGATGCCAGCATCGGTTCCGGCGTACAAGGTTGTTGGAGTAATGTGGTCGACGATCAGGCAGTTAACCCCATTTGTACACGGTAGAGTGGCTTCTGCTGTCCAAGTTGCCCCGCTGTTTGTAGAGCGGAAGATCTTCTTCGCGACAGAGGCATAGAGAATAGAAGGAGTCTTGGGGTCGAAGGCGATATGGTTGACGTAGCCAATGGTTGACGTTGCGCTCGCCGTGTGCCACGTCATGCCACCGTCGTGAGAGTAGAGAACGCCATTGATGCAACTCTGATACATGGTGGTGGAAGTCTTCGGATCGACGATCATCTCCCCTACGACCTTTCCGCCGGTGAAGGCAACCGGGAAACTCACCTTTGTCCAGGTGGCTCCGCCGTTGGTGGAACGGAAGAGTCCGGAACTCGTGCCGGCGTACAGTGTCGTTGGGATCTTGGGATCACTGGCAATAGAATTGACCGTTCTGCTGGCAAGACCGGCACTTATCGTCTTCCACGTGTCGCCCTTGTCTGTCGACGACAGGACACTATTGTCGGTCCTCACATACAGAGTGGAAAAAGTCTTCGAACCAATGACGAGCTCGACGCGGGCCGCGTTATCAATATGCATGCTCAATGCTTTCCAAGTGCTGCCGCCGTTGACGCTTCTGAGGATGACGCGCCTGGAGAAGCTATTCACATAGCCAATTGCGTACAGGGTTGTCGAAGCCAGTGGGTCGATAGCAAAATAGGAAACCCCTTCCAGAGTAGAACCTTTGCCCAGTGTTGTCCAGGTCGCACCACTATCGATGGAGCGGCAGATATAGGATTGGGTTACGGTGTACACCGTGGTTGGCGTCTTTGAGTCGACAGCAATCTCCCAGCATATTTGGTTTCTTGTCAGTTCAGAGTTTATGTCCTTCCATGATCCACCGTTGTTGACAGAGCGGAAGACACCATTATAGCCGGTAACAACGTACAGGGTGGTTGGAGTGAGGGGATCTATGACAACGGAAGTGACGGACGGTTGAGTTGTCTGAGCAGAAATGGTGCCGCACACCGTCCAAGTGGTGCCACCGTCAACGGTTCGGAAGAGGCCTTCATTGGTGCCGGCAAACATCGTAGAGGGGGATTTCGGGTTGATGGCAAAGCAAGTCATATTGCTGAAATCAGAAGTGTTGCCCAGAGCGCTGGGCGTGGTGGAGAACTTGCCGTTTATTGCCGCCCACGTGGCGCCGCTGTCTTTGGAACGGAACAAGCCACCTGCTGTGGCAGCGTACAGGGTGGAAGAATGGACGGGATCAACGGCAAGAATGGAGACGCCGCCATCATACATCGGAAGCTGTTTCCAGGCGTTGGCATCTGCCGCTTTCACGACAGGAGTGTAAACCAGAACACCCGAGAGACTTAGCGAGAGACACAGAGCTAGAACCATGATGGTCGCAGCAGGTGAGTGATTTCGTGCCTTGGTTGTTGTCATGTTATGCGCCTCCAACACGTACTTTCAACAGGGGCGTTGGAATGGAACCTGGACACCAGCGCCATCAGCTCGCCGTATCGTTGCGGCGTCGCAGCGGAGATCGTATCGTCTACTACAAGTATAACGCGTGGCGATGTTTTGACTAACTTGGACGATGGGCGACGCGCAGACGCTACTTGAAGGAACAAGTCGTCATCACCATGGACTCTGATGCAATCCAGTGTGGGCGTGAAATGCCAGTGCTTCAATGTCTGACTCCACCTTTCACCGCCACTAGTATCTGCACAATTAGAGTCGTGTAATTGCGGGTCCGCAAACCCGCATGGTTGCGTAGGGCACTCAGGATTACACGACATTAATCTTCAGGCGGCATGCTGAGGATCCAGTAAGGTCAATGACAAATTGAGGGACGTTTTCGATCAGAAATGGAATTTGAAAGAGAGTCTACGGCAAGTGCAAGGAATGGTCACGGATAGCAAGACCCCCGTAGGGATTACTGATCGGGGGCGCTTGCCAGTTGCTGGTCAATATGAACCGGCGTGCTCTGAGCGAGTTCCCTACAGGCGTTCAGCGTCCGACTTCTCGTCTCCAATATCGCGCGGAACCATACCTCCATATGGTTCGTGGTTGAGATACGTATCTTTTGACGCTGAGAAGACGGAGTTCTTCCTGATGACGTCTTCTTTGTCGTCGATGGAAAGGTACTCGTTCTCAGGGTCGTCTGTACGTCCGGCTCTATCGCGTTTCGCAATCAATGTAAGCAACACCGCGATGATAATGACTGCTGCTATCAAGAGTATCGGCCACCAGATCATGTCTGCCTCCCCCATGCTGTTCAAACGTCAAATAGAACGTGCTGAGTGCCTTTCGTCACGTGCATCACCCAGGCCCTCCTTCGGCGCAAGATATTGATGCAGCTGCGCCGTGCTTTCCAGTACTAGTGCATCATTGTCAACGTATTATAGCCGACGAGACAAACCAGACAATAGAGAAAGGGAAGGATGTAACACTCGGAACGCCCGTGAGCAATGGCATCGTCACCACCACAGACACTGGCCCAATCAACTGTAAATGGGATATTGCAACTCACCCACCCATGCCGCCGTCATCAATTACACGGCATATTGTCAAATTACACGACTCCAATTGTCGCGCCCACCGCGGGGAACTTTGTACTAGACCCCGTCAGGCACCTTCTCTTCCATCAAGCTGCGATAGTCGATGATTTCGGCGTCCACAGAGAAACTGCCGTTTCCGATGGCATGGCAGACTCTCTTCTCCGTTTTTCCTTCGTTGTACCAGACGCGGGTTGCTTCCAGTATTACAAGACCGTGTTTTTTCACATAGTCTACGACCTTGCATTCCAGAGCGGCAAGGCATTCGCCGATCAGCGGTGCCTTCACATCTTTTGCCGGAAGTGCGGT
>NZ_QXIU01000220.1 GCF_003570935.1 Candidatus Cryosericum odellii | reverse complement strand
GGCCAGCGCTGTTTCGTAGTCTGTAGACTTGTTCATCATCATACTATAGGCGGGCGTTGGCATGACGATGCCCCGCTTCTCCATTGCGTCAAGCCATTGCATAGCAGTAGCATAATCGGGCGACTTAATCACCATGCCCGCGTACATGAACGACGTAGGCTCAACCCCATTCAAGCTCATTTGGTCCATCCAAGCTTTTGCGGTCTCGTAGTCGGGCGACTTAGCCAAGAGACACCCGTACGTTTTGTCATTGGGACGAACTCCCGCATCACACATCTCACTAAAGCAGTCAACGGCTGCCCCGTAGTCCGGTGCTTTGGCCAGGAGCGTGCTGTAACTCACGACATTCGGCTCTACGCCCCGACGCTCCATCTCTGACAACCATGCTCGAGCCTCGCCAAAGGTCGCACTCTTGTTCATGAGCATGCTATACACGTAGACATTCGGCTCGATCCCCTCTGACACCATCCGCTCAAATACGCGTCGCGCCTGTTCATAGTCGGGTTGGCTGTTGAGGAGAATACTCCAACGCTTGGCTACATGCAGCTGTGTCTCGGATGGCCTGTCTGATAGTCGTTGTGTCTCCCTGTTCAGACGCTTCTCCAGCTCCATCAAGAGCTCATGAGCCTTCGCCTCACGACCAGTCTCAGACAAAGTGAACCTGTAGATCGGCAGAAGATCCGACTCCAGAAGGTTCTCCAGACGCAGATCCTTCAGGGAGTAAAGCCGATAGTCATCCTCAACGTGTTCCGGCTTGAGATCAGGTGGCCGACGGGCGAAATCAACCAGTTCGAGGTCGAAGTCATCGCATACGTAGACTCTCACAGCCTCGTCAACCAACACCTCGTTTGGAAGGCAGTACTTGTTCGCGCGTGTCGCCCGGATCCCGCTCGTACCGACGTAGCCCGACCGCTTCTTCGTGCCCTTTCCTCCACAGATACTGATCCTGAGTGAGGGCACGTTATCGACCGGCACCGCTGCCATTTTCGCCAACTGGGAACGAAAACGTCTGGACATTATTACTCCCAAACAACACAGCGCCTGCAGATCATTCTCGTTCTCCGTCAGGAGTTGGAAACCATCGCCTGTGGAGTGTTGATGTACGGCGCTTAGTCCGAGCGGCTCGAGCAGTGGATCCAGGTATTTGTCCAGAGCGTCATCAAAACGGTCAGTGGCGACGCTCGATCTCCTGTCTCTCTGACTCGTTGATCGTATCATGTCGATGAGAAAACAGTAAACGTAACTGTGGGCTGTACCAGCAGCATCACTCGTAGTGTTGCTCACAAGTTCTGAGTCTGTCATGGCCCCCCCGTCTAGACAACGGACAGTGCAATGCTCACTGAAATGGCGACAAGAGCAACAGTCAGTAGGATTATGGACACTCGGAAGAACGCGAGTTTTCGGCTGATAATGACTGCGTCTCCCACAATCGAACGAGCAAGATCTACCTCGACTGCGCGAATGTCAAACTCATCGTATCCGTATCTCCTCGCCAACGTTTCGACATATTCCTTTGCACTATATAGCCGGATGAATTCAAAGTAATGGAGATTGTCGTCTGGCTTCAATCGTCCTTTGTCTGCTTTGAAGGCTGGATACAGTGAGGGGATCATTGAGCACGAGGCCAAAATAAGAGCTCCTGTCACACAGACGAGAAAACCCCATAGCATGAGACGCACAAGCGGCAAAGACGTCACAAATTCCTTGACTAACGAAATACTGCCCACAAGAGTTCCACCGCCAAAAACGAGCACCAAAGTGTTCTTGGCTTCAGCGAATTTCAGCCAGCCCTCGACGTTCTCAAGGATGTTCCGCAAAGTCCTTTCCACGACAGCCCCCCTCCAGCGTTTGCCCAAGCAGCTCTTCTTTGGGTAATCAGAATTGGCACTTGGCATTATAGCTCGCCCGATTGTCTTGGTCAAACGCCGAGTTGCATCACGTTATTTAACGTGATGCAACTCGCGCTGACGCTCTGCGCCCTTTTGCGCTATACTGCCTCATATTGATTGACACAGCAAAAGGAGACGGCATGGCTGAAGCAGCACCAATCGGGTTCGTCCTGGGCACCAAGCCCGCATCGTCGCTGGAGTTCTATGTCCTCGTCGACCAGCACAACTACCTGGAGATGGATGATGTCGTCTTCGTGCGATCGGCCGTCGAAGGGTATGCCGGCGTCGAGGCCGTCACCTTCTACGGCACTGTCATCGAGGTCCAGCAGTACCATGAGGGCATCACCTTCGACAGTGACACGACCATCGTACGCCAGGGCATCCTGCCCGCGGGCGTCGCCTATGTTGGCAAAGTGCAGGTCACCAAGCTGGAACCCGAGGTCTTTGTCGCCCCGCACCCGGCCGACTTCGTCTACCGCGCCACCGGCGCAGACCTGGACAAAGCGCTCAGCTTCGACGTCATGAAGCAGCGCGTGCCCGTCGGCATCATGCGCAACAAGGAGCCCTTCTACGTCAACTTCGAGTTCCTCAACGGTGCCAAAGGTGCGCACGTCAGCATCAGCGGTGTCAGCGGCGTGGCTACCAAGACGTCGTTCGCCCTCTTCCTCCTGTACTCCATGCTCCACTTCGAGGGCACGAAGCAGGGCGACCAGCAGATGCAAGACGGCATGCCGTCCGCCGACAAGGCAGCCGCGCGCAGCATCGTCTTCAACGTCAAGGGCGAGGACATGCTGTTCCTCGACAAGCCCAACAAGGGCCTGACCGACGACCACCGCGCCGTCTACGCGAAGATGGGTCTGCCCACCATGCCCTTCACCGACCTGCGCTTCTTCACGTCCCCCAAGGCGGACAGCGAGGTCCCCTCGCCCAGCACCGAGCAGCGCCAGGAGGGCGTCACCCCCTACGTCTGGACCATGCGGCAGTTTGCGCAGGACCGCCTGCTCCCCTTCCTCTTCGCCGAGGGCGACCAGGAGACGACCAACCTCTACGGCCTCATACAGCACCTCACCAACCGGCTGGACTACCTGGCCTCCGACCGCAACATGGAGAACGACGCCCACAGCGGAGCCCTCGTGTACCAGGGCCAGACCATCGGCGACCTGCACGACCTCATCACCATCCTGGAGACCGACATCATGGGACCGGCCGATTCCGAGGACGAGGGCAAGAAGGGCAAGCGCCCGTCATCCGGCGGTTGGTTCACCTCCTTCGACAACCAGGGCACCCAGCTGGCCTTCCTGCGCCGCCTGCGCGTGGCGGCCGACGCCATGAAGGGCGTGATACGCAGCGACGTGGACCACCCCGACAAGTACCGCTTCGAGTTCAACCAGCACCGAGTCACCGTGGTGGACATCAGCAAGCTCAAGCCCGTGGCGCAGAAGTTCATCGTGGGCAGCACCCTCAAGATGCTGATGACGCAGAAGGAAGCCCAGGGCCGCAAGCCCTACGTCTTCGTCGTCCTCGACGAGCTCAACAAGTACGCCCCGCGCGAAGGACACAGCCCCATCCAGGACATCCTGCTCGACATCGCCGAGCGTGGCCGCTC
>NZ_QXIU01000022.1:6952-7187 GCF_003570935.1 Candidatus Cryosericum odellii | reverse complement strand
TTCTGCAGATAGAGCTTCTCGAGCGTACGGATGTTCTCTTCGTCTTCGACGACAAGTATCTTTTTCATGGTTGTATTCTATCCTCGATGGATGATTGTGTCATCGCCTTGTGTGAACAGACAGTGAACCGCAAGACAGCATGAATAGCGCTTATGGTTCAATCACGCCAAGAAGTGGCATTCAACTGGATTCCCGTTCTCAATTGTGAAGAACATGAAATCATACTACCATCCTG